>CALUZL010000105.1 GCA_944325295.1 uncultured Erysipelotrichaceae bacterium
AAATTCATCATGACAGCGATGATCGCCATCGGTCTATTACTGTTGGTCATGACTTTAATCATAAATGGCGCCAATGCTTATTTTGTAAATAAAAAGATCGACGATACGCTTGAGCTTTTGGTCCAAAACCAAGGCAATTACATAATCATGGGAAATCGTGATGACATGGGTGAGATCTTCGATTTTTTCCGACCGCGCTCAGAGATCGATGTCTTTCAATCATCGAATTTTTTTGTCGTTAAATTTGATCGTTTCGGCAATATCACTTATGTCGATGTTTCGCATTTTCCAAGCGTCAGCAGTGAAGAGGCAATCGAATTGGCGCTCGATAATTATACAGTAAATGGCAAAGGCCGCAGCGGTCATTATGATTTTGCCTACACCAATACCGGATTTACCAATGAGACTTATGCGATCTTTTTAGACAACAGTGACGATATCTCGGCGATTATAAGGGTCTTATTCTTATCGATAGCTGTTGATGCCGTGTGCCTTTTGGTGATGTTTATGATCGTGAGCCTGCTTTCAAAAAGAATGATCAGACCAATAGCTTTAAATATCGAAAAACAAAAACAATTCATCACAAATGCCGGTCATGAGCTCAAGACGCCACTTGCGATAATCAAGGCCAACAGTGAAGCTCTGGAAGTATTTAACGGCAGTTGTAAATATACCGACAATATCAAATCGCAAACCGACCGATTGTCTAAACTCATGAACAATCTTCTCTTGTTGGCTAAGATGGACGAGACTTCTTACAAGTTGAAGCGCTCTGATTTTGATGTCAGCAAGCTTTTAAAAGAAAGGTTTTCGGCTTACAAAGACAGTTTTATCACAAAAAAGATAGCGATAAGTGAGGATATCGCTCAAGAGCTTCACTACACAGGGGACAGCGAGATGTTTGAGAAATTATTCGATATATTCTTTGACAACGCCTTAAAGTATGCCAAGAGTTTCTTTGAAGTCAAGCTTTATCAAAAAGATGGAAAATTAGTTATCGATTTTGAAAATGACACCAGTGAAAACATACCGCTTGACACGGCTGGTCTTTTTGATCGTTTTTATCGCGGTGACACTTCGCATAACCAAAGAGGAGGGTATGGTATCGGACTGGCGATCGCCAAAGATATCGTCGAGATGCACAAGGGTGAGATAAAGGTCGAAAGACCAAATGATAATATAAAGTTTTCGATCGTATTTCACTGATTAAGTTTGTTTTAAAGTAATGATCATATCCTGTAGTCAAAGGAGTGATCTTTATGGAATACGGAACTAAACAGGAATATATTGATGAGCGCGACTTTGATACCATTAAGGATCGTTTGTTGAGTAACCTGAAAAAGGACCTAAAAACGCTTATCGAGCCGTTTTGTGTCAGACAGTTGATATTTGAAAGATGGGATCGTTGCGAATACTTGATTACGTATTTTCTGAGCGGATCTTATATCGAACTTGAAAAAAAGACGTATTGCTTTGATGGACGTATAGAAGTCGAAAGGATCCCGTTGACGTTAAATGAAGTCAAGGCGATCATCGAAGATGATGAAGACAAACTTTCAACACCGATAAAGCCCCTAATCAAAGATATTTTTAAAAACTTAAGGAAGTATCACTTAAAGCCGAAAATCATGGTCGACTTTAAAAGAGAGATATTTCATTATCCGCTTGGGAATACAATGGTTCTTCTCGATCATGACATTGCGGCATCAGCTAAGACTGCTTATTTTTTAGACCAGAGGTTCACGTTTGATAAAAGATCGAAGAAGTCATCGATATCGATCATTTATGATAAATATCTGCCATCGACTGTGTTGTCACTGATTGAAGGTTATGGTGATCCGAGGGATGCTTTTGGCGGCCTAAAAGCTCTTTATTAAGTTTTTCTTGTTTAAAAGAAGAAATTCTTATATAATGATTGAGCTATCCCCATATGGCGGAATTGGTAGACGCGAACGACTCAAAATCGTTTGGTTAACACCATGCCGGTTCGAGTCCGGCTTTGGGGACCATTAAATACGCAACAAGCCCTTATAAATCAAGGGCTTTTGTTATTTTTGGGAAAATTAGGATGACAAGGCAAAATAAAAAGATCTCGGAAGAGGTAGTTATTGTTCAGAAGGGGGATATTGACCAATTTCCACCGTCACTTGTTTCAAATACTAATCGTTGCTCTTTTGTTTTTAAGGTCTCAGCGGTCTCTGTCGGCTGCGGTGTAGTCTGTTCAATTGTCTGCGGCTCTTCGCTAGAGCAACCCACCAACATTAAGCATAATAATGCTACTAATAGCTTTTCCGTTCTATTCTCCTTTTTAAAGCTTTTCTCATATCATCGAAAATCGCTTGAACATATCCGATCGTGGTCGAAGGTGAGGTATGACCCATTAGACTTTGAACAGTACCTAAGTCAGCTATCTTCACTAAATCGTTAGCGAATTGATGTCTTGATTGATATAAATCATCAATCAATGATTGCGGAATTTTCGGATACGAGGTGTAAATCTTTGATCGATGAGCAATTGATTTGGGACCAATTGTAAATAAGGCTCCGAATGGTAGCTACTCATAAAACAGTATCAAAAACCTACTGAAATAGGGTGGCTGCCATACGGATTGCAACAAAAAGCGGGTAAGAGGTTAAAGACTTCTTGCCCACTTTTTCTGTGCCGCGTGGAACAATAGAACAGTGTTTTTGCACTTCCGAGGGATATGATACTACTTGGTCTGTTTATGCCCTCTGCAAGCCGCAGAAATCAAGGCTTTTTGCCCGCCTAAATATCCACGCTGGCATAGCAAAATGTTATGCAGTAGACCGCCATTTTTGAGGGTGGGAATAGAAACTCTCAACTATCGTGTTTTTAAGTCTGCAAAACCGCATGAATACTGAGTTTTTGCTTGTTTGCCTATCCCTTTCCCGAATAACACCTGTTCAACGAATGGTAGGCCAAAGATACAAGCATAAAGATACGCGCGGTGATGAAGTTCATAGTCTAAGCGGGGGAACATCTCTGCACCAACCCGCCCTATGGCTACATGAAAGACCCGGAAAAAAAGAGGTGGATTGTGGACGAGGAAGCCGCAACGGTAGTTAAGCGGATATTTGCCCTCT
>CALUZL010000106.1 GCA_944325295.1 uncultured Erysipelotrichaceae bacterium
GACAAAAGAATCAGAGATCGTCAAAAGACAGGCAGCCTTTTTATTCAAGACACGGGCATTGTTGAACAGGGCAAAACTTTCCATCTCGACACAAACACAACCCTTGTCGACGATCGGTTTGATATAATCGTTACCGCCTTCACGATAGAAGACATCCGAAGAATGTGTGCCCGTTTTGATGATAGGGATCGCAAGCTTATCGGCAGCTGCTTCTAAGATGTCGTTTAACTCTTTGGTCGGATAGGCGATATCTTTATCATAACCGCTTTGAACTTTGGCGTATGACGATTCGCTGTAGGCTTTGTCGACCAAAACGACATCATAGACCTTTACATCTTCGACATAAGATCCGGCACTGCCGATCCTGATGATATTTTCGACATCGTATTCTTTGTAGAGCTCATAAGAATAGATGCCGATCGAAGGCTGGCCCATACCCGAACCCATGACCGATACGCGATGGCCCTTATACGTGCCGGTATAACCGAACATATTGCGCACCGTATTGAAAAGTACCGGATTCTCCAAAAAAGTCTCGGCGATGAACTTTGCCCGCAGCGGATCACCCGGCATCAGGACGGTCTTGGCGATATCGCCCTTATTTGCAGCGTTATGTGGTGTAGCCATTTTTATCTTCCTCCTTTAAATGTGCTAAGTATATTAGTGTCAAAAGAGAATGCCATCTTCTCTTTTTTGCGGTATCTCTTGATCGCGTTTTCGATGAGCAGATCACACTCCTTGGCAAAATCGATGCCGACTTTGTCCCAAAGATAGAAAGCCAGAGAACCCGGGATCGTATTGAGCTCGGTCAGATAAATATTATCTTCAGCATCGACCATGAAATCGATCCGTGCACAACCATAGGCATTGAGAGCCTTGTAGGCTTTTAGGGCCAGCTCTTTGATCGTTTTCGTCATGTCTTCACTGATCGCCGCCGGCACTTTTCGCATCGCCGAAGCCATTCCCTTTGAACCTTTAAGCGGCTGTTTTGTCTTTGAACCTTTGCCGTTTTGGGTGTATTTGTTTTCAAAGGAGAGGATCTCGTCTTCCTTGAGTACCTCTTCTAAGACCGAGACCTTGTATTCTTCATCATCACCGATGATCGAACAGTTGATCTCTTTAAAATCCGAAAGGTATTTTTCAACTAAGATCTTGTTATCATAGACCAGTGTCTCCCTGATCTTAAGGTCGATCTCGTCTTGATCATGAGCGACCTCGATCCCGATACTGCTTCCCAGGTTTGCCGGTTTGAGGATGACCGGATAGGTGATCTTGGCGATCTTATCTTTGACAGCCACCGGATCCTCTTTGTATTCAAGGCGGGTGAAATAGGTCCACTCTACAAGCGGCAGACCTTCAAAGGTCAAGACTTCTTTTTGGATGACCTTGTCTTGACCCAAGGCGGCACCCAAGACAGCACTTGATGTATACGGCAGGTTCATCATCTCCATCATCCCCTGCAAGACACCGTCCTCGCCATTTGTTCCGTGCATCACCAAAAAGGCGACATCGAGATAGGTCGGCGCACTTTTGAAAAGTCCTTCTTTCAGCGGCCGCAGATAAGTCCTTTCGTCGTCTTTGCAAAGCGAGACTTTCGTCAGCTTCTGACACAAAGCACCAAGGTCGGCATAATTGCCAAGGTCAAACAGAGCTTGGCCGATATACAGATCCTGATTTTTGGCGATATACACCGGGATCACTTCATATTTATCCTGATCAAGAGCATGCAAGACCTGATTAGCACTGATGCAAGATATCTCGTGCTCACAAGCTTTGCCTCCGAAAAATACTCCTACTTTAAGCTTCATAATATCATCCTTTCTAGTTAGAGAAGGCATCCGGCAGATCGTTTTCCAAAAGGATGGTGTCATCTTTTTGGAAGTTTTCGTAAATATACGCGAATGCTTTATAGATATCGTCTTTGACGATGACCTTTTCCATATCAAAACCGCTCGCTTTAAGTCCTTTAATTATCGCTTTGGCTCGGTTTTTGCCAATGAGGATGGCCACATCGACACGATCTTTCATATAAGCGCCAAACTCTTCGTTGTAGCGCTCTTCATCTTTGCCAAGATCGATAAGTCCCGGGGTAACGATGACCCGCTTGCCCGGCATCAGCTTTAAGACGTCAAGGGACAGTTTGCTGGAGATCGGGTTGGAGTTAAAGGCGTTATCGATGAAACGATAGCCGTTTATCGCTTTCAGTTCAAGGCGGTGCTCGATCGGTCTTAAAGAGGCGATCGCCGTCTTCATCATCTTCACATCGACCCCAAGTTCAGCGGCCATAGCGATCGCTAAAAGGATGTTGATGATGTTGTGCTTGCCTAAAAGCGAGGTCTTAAACTCTTCAAGCTCACCATGCAAAAAGACCTTAAACGACAAGCCGCTAGAATCGTATTTGAGATCGATGGCCCGATAATCGACATCTTCCTGATCGATCCCGACCTTTATGATCTTGATCGGGTTTTTGATCGTGTAAGAGCGGATATATTCATTATCATAATTGATGATCCCGACGCCATCACGAGGTAACTTTTCGATCACCTGCATCTTCTCTTTGATGATGTTTTCAAGGTTGCCGAAAGTGTTTAAGTGCTGCGGACCGATCGAAGTCAAAATGCCATATCTCGGCTTTACAAAATCCATTAAATAGCTTATGTCGTCCACATGATCAGCCCCCATCTCACATATGAAGACCTCGTGGATGCGTTTGAGGTTTTCCCGGATCGTGCGCGTTATGCCCATCGGTGTGTTATAAGAGGCCGGCGTCATGAGCGTATAGTACTTCTCGGAAAGCAGCGAGCGCAGGACGTTTTTGGTCGATGTCTTCCCATATGAACCGGTGATCGCGATCTTTAAAAGATCATCTCTCTCCTTTAAAATCGCCCGAGCCTCATTTTCATAACCCTTACTGATGCGCGCTTCGATCGGAGCGGTAATAAGCGCCATTGGACAAATCAAAAGCCATGAAACAAGCGGCACGATCACCGCTAAGACAAGAGGATCAACACCAAAGTTTATAAGAATCAAAAGATAAGCGATATCGATGATGGCGATGACGATCACCTGTCTTTTGACCCGATCGGTATAGACTAACGGTTTTATGTAAATCTTCTGCTGCTCACGATATAATAAGGCCGCCGCAAAGATAAAGGTGACGACGATGATCATCAACCCCTTGATGTCAAAGATGTATCTCCTAAACAGAAATTCTGCGATAAAAGCGATTGCGACATAAGTAAAATAGGCATTTAAACGAATGTTTTTAAAATCCAAAAGCCATTTGCCATAGCGGTCAAGTCCATAGCGGTTCTGTTGAAATACCAACAGGGCGTGTTCGATATAGACGATCGACAAAAGCGCAAAAGCGATAAAACTAACGATCTGTATCATAATCTCTCTTTAAAAAAGCCTCCAAAACCAAATTGAAACGATCGGCCTGATGGAAATAGGCGTAATGATCGTCGTTTTCAAATACGACCAAAGCACAATCCGGCATACGTCTTTCAATCTCTTTGCCCATCCAAAGGGGCGTTGCCTCATCGTTTTAGCCATAGACCAAAAGCGTCTCCGTC
>CALUZL010000107.1 GCA_944325295.1 uncultured Erysipelotrichaceae bacterium
ATCATCAAGACGATCGAGGATAAGTTCTTGCTTATCGACATTCGTAACACGATCGCCATCATGCTCAAATCAGAGCAGATCCCCGGCGAAGTCTATCGGGAAAACCAGCAGGTCAGGGCCGTCATCAAAGATGTTTCAAAAAACTCCAAAGGTTCTCAAGTCTCGCTTTCCCGCGCTGATGCCATGTTTGTAAAAAGACTCTTTGAAAGAGAAGTGCCGGAGATCGCTCAGGGGATCGTCGAGATCAAAGCGATTGCCAGAGATGCCGGCGAGCGGACGAAGATGGCTGTTTACACCCGCAACGAGGACGTCGATCCGATCGGAGCTTGTATCGGGCCAAGAGGCAGTCGTGTCCAAGCGGTCATCCAAGAGATTAAAGGGGAAAAGATCGATATCTTTGAATGGAATGACGACATCGGTGAACTCGTTAAAAACGCTCTGGCACCGGCAAGTGTTGAAGCTTGTTTCTATGCCGAAGAGAATTACGAAGGTCTTAGTGAAGAAGAGATCGAAAAGCGCAAACATCGCCTCAACCGCCCACTGGTGGTCGTCGTCGGCGATGATCAGCTTTCAAGTGCGATCGGCAAGAAGGGTAAAAACGCCAAATTAGCTGTTAAACTCACTGAAAGAAAGATCGATATCAAGACGATAAGCGATATTGAGGCTCAAGGTATAGATATCGAAGAAAAGGTCAAAGAGTTCAAGGAAGATCAGATCAGGATCATCAAAGAAAGAGAAATGAAGAAGTTCATGGCTTTACAAGAAGAAGCGATGAAACGCAAGGCAGAGTTTGATGAAAAGATGGCTGAAGAGGGCGATATCATCGAAGAAGCCATCGAAGAGATGGATCTAAACGACAGTGAAGAGGCACCGATCGAAGAGGTCGAAAACGTAACGGAAGAAGTTTTACAACCAAAGGCCGATCAAGAAGTAATAGAAGCGACAGAAGAAGCAAAAGAAGTCAAAGCGTCATTAGAAGAAAAGGTGCAAGAAGAGCTCCCTGAAGTCGCTAAAGATGAAAGCAAGCCGAAAAAAGAGCGCAAGGCGCGCGAATACGTCTCCAAATTCGAAGATCTTGCCGGCTCGACCGCTATTAAAAAAGAGGAAGAGAAGACCAAGAAAAGACGCAAAAAAGCCGATGATGACGATCGTCGTTTGCGGGCCAGCGAACTAAAAGGTGACAAGGATTACGAGATCAAGCCTGAGTACACCGATGAAGAACTCGAAGAGATCGAGCGGGAAATGGAACTCGAAGATGAGAATTCCTGGATCAATGACGACATCGATTTCGATGAGTATGACGATTACTACGACAAGGACTGATATGAAAAAGATTCCGATGCGTCGTTGTGTCGCAACAAATGAATCGCTGCCGAAAAAAGAATTGTTGCGCATCGTCAAAAATAAAGAAGGTCAGGTGTTTGTCGATCCTACCGGTAAAGCTAACGGCAAGGGTGCTTATATCAAAAAGGATCACGAGGCTTTAAAGGTCGCCAAAAAGAGAGGATCTTTAGCCAGGGCCTTAGAGGTCGAGATACCTGATACGATATATGAAGAGATAGAAAGAGTGATCGATGGTCGATAAGGTCTTATCGCTTTTATCACTCATTCGCAAGGCCAATAAGATGTTTCTGGCGAAAGATATTCTGGATAATTTCCGCTATGGATCGGTACACTATGTCTTTATCGCCAGTGACGCATCCGCAAAGACCAAGGAGCGCTATCTGAAGAAGTGTCGCTACTATGGTTGCCCGTATTGTCTTGATTATGACTCCGAAAGCTTGTCTAAAGCTATCGGCAAGTATAACGTCATGACGATCGGGATAAACGACAAGGGCTTTGCAAAACTGATAATGGAAAAAGAAGGAGGAAAAGATCATGGCAAAACATATCAAGACTAGACCTAATAAGGCTAAGGGCAATCGGACACTGACGCCCCGGGACAACGTAAAGGTTGAGGCAATAACCTACACCGATGGCATAACCGTTTCCAAATTAGCTGAAAAGTGTCACAAGAATCCCAGCGATATCATCAAGTTGTTGTTCATGCTGTCAAAGATGGTAACGATCAATTCTCCTTTGGATGATGAGACAGTCGAACTCATCTGTATGGAATACGGCATCAGTGCCACAAAAGAAGAAGAAAGCTCGGAAGCAGAACTCGAGGATACGATTGCTGATGATCCTGAGGACTTAAAAGAGCGGGCTCCGATCGTTACGATCATGGGTCATGTCGATCATGGTAAGACGACTTTGCTCGATTCGATCCGCAAGACAAAAGTGGTCGAAGGGGAATTTGGCGGCATCACCCAGCACATCGGTGCTTACCAAGTAGAAGTAAACGGCAAACCGATAACGTTTTTAGATACTCCGGGACATGAGGCTTTTACAGCCATGCGGGCTCGCGGAGCTAAAGTTACCGATGTCTCGATCATCGTCGTTGCTGCCGATGATGGGGTAATGCCTCAGACCAAAGAAGCTATCGACCATTCCAAGGCAGCCGGCGTTCCGATCATCATCGCCATCAACAAGATGGACAAACCCGATGCCAATCCCGATCGCGTCAAAAACGAAGTTGCCGATCTGGGTCTTATACCCGAGGAGTGGGGAGGCGATACGATTTTTGTAAACTGCAGTGCCAGAACCGGTGAGGGTATCAAAGATCTTTTGGAAACGATCTTAGTTGTAGCCGAAGTAAAAGAATTGAAAGCCAATCCGAAAAAAGAAGCTACCGGTACGGTCATCGAGGCGCGTCTTGACAAGGGACGGGGTCCGGTAGTGACCCTGCTTGTCCAAAACGGGACGCTGCACCAGGGCGATGCGATCGTTGTCGGATGCTGTCATGGCAAGGTCAGAAAGATGACTGATGACAGCGGCAAAGAGATAAAAGAAGCTCTGCCGGCAATGCCGGTCGAGATAATCGGCCTCAATGATGTGCCTATAGCCGGCGATCACTTTAAAGTGTTTGCCAGTGATAAACAAGCCCGCCTCATCGCTGAAAGAAGGATGCGTGCCAAGATCGAAAAAGAAAGGCGCAGCGTCAGTGCCATGTCTTTAGATGATCTGGCAAGTCAGATCGAAAAAGGCGAGATCAAAGAGATCCCGGTCATCGTCAAAGCGGACGTGCAGGGTACAGCGGAAGCTGTCGCTCAATCTTTGAGCAAGATCGATGTCGACGGCATCAAGGTCAATGTCATCAGATCACAAGCAGGAGCGATATCGGACAGCGATGTCATGTTGGCGAGTGCTTCAAAATCGGTGATCTATGGCTTCAATGTCCGTCCTGATGCCAATGTGCGCAAGAAAGCTCTGGATGAAGGCGTTGATATCCGTCTTCACAACATCATCTACAAAGCTGTAGAAGAGATGGAAGCGGCGATGAAGGGCATGCTGGCCCCGGTGTATGAAGAAGTCGTCATCGGTCAGGCTGAGGTCCGCAAGATCTATAAAGTCTCAAAGGTCGGTACGATCGCCGGTTGCATGGTGACCGATGGCAAGATAGCGCGTGATTGCAAGGTCCGTTTGATCCGCGACGGCATCGTCGTGTACAGCGGCCGTCTTGGTTCTTTGAAGCGTTGTGAAAATGATGCCAAGGAAGTAAGCAGCGGTTACGAATGCGGTCTCACTATCGAAAACTACAACGACATCAAAGAAAACGATATCGTTGAAGCTTATGAGGATCAAGAGGTCGAACGCAGTTAATGTCAGTCCGGAATCAGAGATTGCAGTCGATCTTCCAAAAAGAGATCACAAACATCATTCAAAACGAGATAAAGGATCCAAAGCTCGGTTTTGTGACCGTCAGCGATGTCAGCGTCACAAACGATCTCAGTTATGCTAAAGTTTACGTTTCATTTTTAGGCAAAGACCAGCGCAATGAAGCCGGCTTGAAGATCTTGATAAAAGCCAGAGGTTTTATCAGATCCCAGCTTGCAAAAAGAGTCAAGGTCTATAAAGTGCCGGAGCTCGAATTCATCATCGATGACAGTTTGAAAAAGGCTCAGCGGATCGATGATATCCTAAACAAGATCCACAGCGAAGATTAAAAAACAGACCTTTAGACCAAGTATCAGACAGGTTAGTATACTTGGTCTTTTTTTGTGCAAAAAGTGATGATAAATAGGTCGATTTATCTTTACTTTTAGGCCTAAAATCATCATAATTGTGGTATAAAGTGTAAAAAAGTGGGAGAAAGTGGTAGATGTTCATTGGTGAATATGCACATAACCTCGATTCTAAGGGGCGCATCATTATTCCGAGCAAGTTTCGTGATGAACTTCATTCCCGTTTTATTCTGACGCGGGGACTTGACGGCTGTTTGACGATCTACTCGCTTGAACAGTGGGATCAGATATTTGCCAAGCTGTCAAAACTGCCGACGACAAAAAAAGCCACTCGTCAGTATATCCACATGCTGACATCAAGGGCCACCGAATGCACTTTAGACAATCAGGGTCGGATCCAGATCCCGAGTTTTTTAGCCAAGCCGGTCAACATCACCAAAGAGTGTGTGATCGTCGGCGTCAATGATCACATCGAGATCTGGGACAGAGCTACATGGGAAAGCTACTATGATGAAGCAAGCGATAACTTTGAAGAAGTTGCCGAGAGTTTAACGGATTTCTTAGTCGAATGAAACATGTAAGTGTCCTGCTTGAAGAAACGATCGATCTTTTAAACGTCAAGCCTAATGGCAATTATATGGATGGGACCCTTGGTCGGGGTGGTCATAGTAAGGAGATCCTGAAAAGACTTGAAAACGGAAGGCTTACCTGTTTTGACCTTGACTTGCAAGCCATAGACGAATCAAAGGCGATCTTAAACGATGAGCGCGTTTGTTACATCCATGACAATTTTGCTGCCTTTGACAAGTACTTTGAAAAAGCGAGTCTCGATGGTATCCTCTTGGATCTCGGTGTCTCCTCGCCGCAATTTGACGATGGCAAGCGCGGTTTTTCCTACCGCTATGATGCCAAGCTGGACATGCGGATGGATCAAACCGAACCGCTAAGTGCCTATGATATCGTCAACGGTTATGACAAAGATGATCTCTATCGGCTGCTCAGGGACTATGGTCAGGAACCCTATGCCTATAAGATCGCTTCAGAGATCGTCAAAAAGCGAAGTGAGGGAGCGATCGAG
>CALUZL010000108.1 GCA_944325295.1 uncultured Erysipelotrichaceae bacterium
GTGTTATGTATGAGGGGGAGATGTGCAGCCAGTGCTCGATCAGAAGCATCAAGCCAAAGATCCCGCCTTCGGTGATCATCGTCCTTTGGTGGATGTTGTGGATACCGAATGAACAGATGGCCGCGCCGATGATGATCGTGATTATCGATCTTGGGGTAAGACCGGAAGTGAGTTTATTTAAAAGCGTTTTTAATTTCATACTTGCTCCTTGTCGATTAAAGTTACAGGGTGTATTATAAACTATATAGTTACTATATAGTCAATGGCTATGAAAGGTTATTTTTCCATAGGTGAACTGGCCACCGTCCAAAACATCTCCAGACAGACTCTGATCTTTTATGATCAGATCGGTCTTTTTAAACCGGCTTATGTCGATGCGGCTACCGGTTATCGCTACTACAGCATCAAACAATTAGACCTTTTGGATACGATCTGTATCATGAAAAAGATCGGCTTTTCCCTAAAAGAGATCAAAGCCTATATCCAAAACTACACCTTAGCTGATTCACTCTCGCTCCTCACAAAGCAAAAAGAGATCATTGCCCAAAAGATAAATGAACTGAAGCTTTTGAAAAGCCGCATTGAAAATCGCTTGTACGAGCTTGAAAAGATCAAGGACAGTGACTTAAAAGAAGTGCAGATCCAAGAAGTGAAGGAGCGCTACCTTTTGATCGAGGAAGTAAAAGCTCCTTATGATCTTGATGCGATCAGCATTGCCACTAAGAAGTGCTTCACAAAGGCGTTTAGAGAAGATCTGCCGATATACATCCAAAGCGGTGCCATCGTTCCTTTAAAGCGGATCTTAGATGGTGATTATATCAGTGCTTCGATGGCTTTTTTGCCGATCGAGAAGACGGAGATAAAAGATGTAAAGAAGATGCCTGAAGGAAGGTGCATCTATACCTATCATGAAGGTGACTATCTCTCGATCGCCTCATCTTATCAAAGACTTTTAAAGGCAGCAAAGACAAAAGGCGTCAAGATCATCTCCGATTCTTATGAGTTTGCGATAAACGACTATCTCTCTACCGGTGATGAGCGCGAATACGTCACTAAGATAATGTTTTATGTCGAATAAGAAACTATCACTTTTTGATCTCTCATTTTAAGTTTTATCAGTAAGGTTTTAAAGTCTTACTATTGAGTCACATTGTCTGAGTGCCTAGTGGATCATCCAAATTTAAGCAAACAAATTATATTGCTTAAATCAAAGATCTTGATGGTGTTTGTTAGTTGTGCACTTTTAGACTATGGGGTATATTAAAAGTGGAGGCAGATATATGAAACTTGCAGAAGCACTACAAGAAAGAGCGGATCTAAACCGCAATATCGAACAACTGAAATCGCGACTTAAGGCCAGTGTCTTAGTCCAAGAGGGTGAAAAGACGCTCGAAGATCCCCGCGAGCTCAAAAAAGAGCTTGACGGCTGTCTTGATCGTCTTGAGTATCTCATCAAACAAATCAACCTGACCAATGCTAAAATCGTCGTTGATGGTCTCAGTATGACCGCCCTGATCGCCAAAAGGGATGCCCTGATCTTAAAGATCGCCGCTTATAAAGACATCGTTTCCGAAGCAGCTCATATGAATTATCGGGCACGGTCGACAGAGATCAAGATCATCGCTGCAATCGATGTCACCGCTTGGCAAAAGGAGATCGATATCTTGGCCAAAGAACTTCGCCTTTTAGACAACAAGATCCAGATGACAAACTGGACTTACGATCTCATAGCGTAATCAAAGACGGTAGTTTAGACAGGGCGAATGTCACGCGATGACTGCGCAAGTCGTATTTACAAAGGACACTGAGAGCCGGTGGGATTACTTATTTCATCGTTAGGTTCCGATCGGGCATATCAGCATCGTTATGGTGATCGTTAATACCGGACATTGACTGTCAAACGAGGGCGGGTCTTGGGGATTTTGATGCGTTATGCAAAGACAATCGTTATAATATTCACGTGATCATCACATAATCAAGGAGGAAAAGAAAATGGTCGAAAAGAAAGAAGGATTGGAAGGTCTTGTCGAAGGACTTATGGATTCAGATGTCGTCAAGAAAGTAGCTGATGTCGCTGAAGATCTTAAAGACAAGGTCGATCTGGAAAAGATCGGTGAAACAGTAAAAGACACACTTGAAAAGGGCGGCGATGTCGTCGGCAACCTTAAAGATCAGGTTGAAGACGCCTTAGAAAAGACGGACATCGATGACAAGCTCATGGAAAAGGGTTCAGAACTTTTAGAGGGTGTCAAAGGTCTTTTCAATAAGAAATAATCCTTAAAAAACTGTTAACTAAAAAAGTTATCCCAAAGCATCATTGCCAAAGGATAACTTTTTTATTTTACTTCGCTTGGTGAACAACGATCTGATCGTAGGGGATATTGATACCTTCACGATCCATCGCCAGTTTCAATTCACGGTTCAGGATCCTTCTGGCCGCATAGATGTTAGGTTCATCACATGGGGCCGAGATACGCAGATCGACACTGGAAGCACTGAGGTTTTGTACACCGACGTAGCTTGGAACTTCTTTGAAGACCTTGGGATATTTCTTCTGGATCTCGGCCAATTCTTTTTTGATGACTTCTTCGGCAAATTCAAGATCGGTCTCATAAGATATGCAAAGGTCCATCACAGCAACAGAAACGACATCGGAAAGGTTAGTGAGAGTACGGATGTCGGAGTTATTGATGATCTTGATGTTGCCACCGGAATCGGTTATCTGAGTTGTACTAATACCGATAGATGAGACCGTTCCTCTAAAATTGTCGATGTTTACGATATCACCGACATGGATCTGATCTTCAAAGATGATGAAGAAACCGGTCATGACATCTTCGATCAGAGACTCTGCCCCAAAACCGACGATCAAACCAATGATTCCCAGTGAAGCGATAACGGCCACCATATTGACGCCGAGGATCGATAAACTGAAGATGATGGCGTAGATACCAACGGCGTACTTTAAGATATTGCAGACAAGGCTTTTGATCGTTTCGGCATGACGACTTTTAAGTTTGAGGTTGTTGGCGATAAGCTTGATCACAAGCGATGCTGCCCAACATTCTGCAAACAGTAACGCTATCGACACCAAGACCATTGGATCAAAACCACCGCCTTGAGTCTGGATCGGATTTCTTGTCGTAAAATAGGTTTCTTGGAATTTTCTTATGACGTCTTGTTTTTCAGGTGACAAGAAAAATAACAGTGATGGTTCAATAACACAAGCAGCGACCATAATGATGATCACTACCGCAATCAGTTTTCCTACAGGAATCTTTTTCTTTTCTTTTGACATGATTTACCCCCTTAATTTAGTTTATTTCGCTCACATTTCCTGTTGTACCTGTGACACTCGCTGATGAAAGTGTGATAGTTATCTTGTAATTTTTGATTAAAACCGTACTTCCGTTGCTGTCTGATATAGTAATTGCTAAATCGCAGTTGTATTCGCGTTCACTGGTTGGTTCACTGGCCAATCCTATCATCGCTATACCATTAGTTCCGGAAAAACCAGGCATGATCGCATGCCATACGCCTTCGTCCTGACTGCCACCGATAATATTTGCACTCAGTTTTAGATTAGAGGTCGTTATTTCATTTAATGTCAGTGGAATATTCAACAAAATGAGATCATAATCAAATCTAGCTCCACCAGTACTGGCATCTTCTTTAGTCATAAAAGATACTGTCGGGATAGATGATATCTGGACCGCTGCACCGCAATCACAATTGCCATCTTTCCAAACGTGGTTTTCTGTAACAGAATATCCGCAAGTACATTCTTTTGTATGTTGACTGCCATTTGGTGTATAAGTCAGATTGTGAGCTTCTGTTTTCTGGTGTCCGCATTCAGAACATACTCTTCCGTGGTTTGTATCATCTATTGAAGCCAGTTCGTTCCAAGAATGTTCAGAAACTTCTTTTTCACCACAATTATCACAAACTCTTTGATGGGTATTGTCATCGACATACTCCCAAGCACCATAGGCGTGACCTAAAGCTTCGATTGTTTGATATTCTTTTTCATGACATCTTTCACATTCTCGATACTCTTTGTCATCATCCTCGCATGTCGCTTCTTTGGATGTCTTCCAATCAGTCCAATTATGACCTAAGGCTTCAATAGTTCGAGTTTCGCTATGATCACATCTTGAACAGGTCATGGTTTCAAGACCTTCATTTAAACAAGTTGGTTCAACCGTTATCATCCAGTTTGACATGTCATGGCCAAGGGCTTAGCTATAGCCGGTTTCAACTTCACCACACCTTTGGCAAGTATGGTATAGTTCACCTTTTTGTGTACAGGACGGATAAGACAGATAATACCAATCCGAGAACAGGTGACCTTCTTTATCACAATCGATGATCTCAGTGATGTCAGTATCCAAGGTGGTATCGCTTTGATCGTTTGTGGTTTCATCTTTATCTGAAGTATCATCGGTTTGCTCGGGAGATGGTGTCTTAGGATCTTGATCATCTTTAAAAAGGATAGCAAATTCACTTGGATCCATGCCGCTTTTGGGATCGATGAAAGGATCATTCAACTCAGTCAAAACAGAATCGACAGCCGCACTGACTTCGGGCAGAAAAGATCCGTTTGCTAAAGAAGAGGCGGTGACGATCACTATGATCGCCATAAGACACGTCGCCGCAAGCTGCATCGCCCCCTTTGCCAGTGAGCGATCTTTTGTGCTCTTCCTTTTTGACGTGGTCATATTTTGGTCGTTATCTTCAGGATACGAAGAAAATTCCAAGGGCAGACCGTTGTATTCTTCAAAGTCAGTCTTTTCTTTGGGAAGATAGTTATACTCTTGGTGATGACCTTCGTTGTATTCGTCGAGACGTTTGTTGAACTCGGTATCTTTAAAGTTTCTCATTTTGTCCGGCGGTATTATTGCAGACCTCTATTCATTCTTCAATCAGGATTTAAAGTGATATTGCTGAGGATTGCCCCTTTTCTATATGGAGTTAAGGATTATAATATTGTCATGAATAAAGTTTTTGGTCATCTTAAAACGATAACCCGTCATAAGATCGTCGTCGGGAAGTTGTGTTTTCACTGCCATCTTTACCGGCAAGGTCTGACTCATGACCTCAGTAAGTATTCCCCGATCGAGTTAAAGACCGGCTTTAAGTACTATACCGGCAAAGCTTCCCCGATCGATGGCGAAAGAAAGAGTAAGGGTGTATCTTTGGGGTGGTTGCATCACAAAGGGCGCAATCGTCACCATTGGGAATATTGGCTCGACAACAGTAAAAACGGTCTGATCGCCCAAAAGATGCCCTACAATTACGTTATCGAAATGTTTTGCGACAGCGTCGCTGCCAGTATGATCTATCAGGGAAAAGACTATCGCGATGACAGTGCCCTAAACTATTATGAAAGCCATCAAAGCGGTCGTCTGATCCATCCGGATAGTGATCGTCTTTTGACTTATCTTTTTACTTATCTTAAAGATAACGGTCTTGATAAGACTATCGCCCTTATAAACGATGATTTAGAGAAGAAATATTGATTATAATTATGCTTGAGCTATTAAATCGGCGTTAAATTTAGCGATTATACTTCAAAAATCGTAAAACAGTGCTAATATTAGGGCATGAAAAAAGATGTGGATAAGACATTGCGGGAGCGTGAGATCGAAAATGCTCTGAGACGGCTGTCAAATAAGACGGCAGATGATCAAAGGATCGTCGAAAAGAGTTTCATAGATCATATCAGTGCTTCAGCTTTGAAAAGACTATGACCGTATAGGTCTTTTTATTTTATAATTGACAGAAGAGGTGATTATATGGAAAAGTTATCATTCGCATCAGATTATCAAGAAGGAGCCCATCCCAAGATCATTGAAAGACTTATGGCGACCAATCTTGAAAGGACAGCCGGATACGGTCTTGACGAGTATTGCCAAAAAGCCAAAGAAGCGATCAAAAAAGCGTGTGCGATCAGTGGTGATGTCTGGTTTTTGGTCGGTGGGACGCAAACCAATGCCATCGTCATCGACACTTTTTTAAGGCCTTATGAGGGTGTGATCAGCGCTGATACCGGTCATATAAACGGCCATGAAGCCGGGGCGATCGAGTATGGCGGTCATAAAGTTTTGCCTATAAAGCACAAACTTGGCAAGATCGATGCCAAGGCCATTGGCGATTATTGCCGCGATTTTTATAGCGATGGCAATCATGAGCACATGGTCCATCCCGGTATGGTCTACCTGTCACAACCGACTGAATACGGTACTTTGTACTCGCTGGCTGAACTTGAAGATATCCGCAAGGTCTGCGATGAGTTTTCGATGTATCTTTACATCGACGGTGCGCGCTTGGCGTATGGGTTTGGCGCTGAAGAAAACGACGTCACCCTTAAAGATCTGGGCCGTCTTTGCGATGCGTTTTATATTGGCGGTACAAAATGTGGGACACTGTTTGGTGAGGCTTTAGTCATCCCCAAAAAAGATCTCATACCGCACTTTTTCACCATGATCAAACAACACGGTGCCCTTTTGGCCAAAGGGCGGATGCTTGGGATCCAGTTTTTGGTGATGTTTGAAGATGATCTATACCTGCAGGTTGGCAAAAAGGCCGTAAGACTTGCTGATAAGATCCGCAAGGCGCTGGTCCAAAAGGGTTACAGACAAGCCTACAGCGCACCTACCAATCAGATCTTTGTCATCGTCGCCAATGACAAGTTAGAGAAATTAGCTGAGGAGGTCGTTTACAGTTTTTGGGAAAAATACGATGATGAACATACTGTCATCAGGCTTGTGACCAGTTGGTCATCGACCGATGAGGAAGTCGAAAGGTTGATCGCGATCTTATGAAAGCTTCGCTAGTCGTCTTTTATCCCTGTCTTGACATTGAAGTCACCACCGCTTTTTATCACGATCATTTAGGACTTGAAGTGTTTGACGATCAGGGACTTTGCAAGATCTTCGATACCGGTTATGGCTATCTGGGGTTTTGTGAATATGACGATCACATCTTGGCGACCAAGACCTGTATCTCTTTTGAACTGTCTTCAATAGAAGAAGTCGACGCATACTATCAAAGATGTCTTCTTAAAAACGACAAGATCTTACAAGCCCCCAAAAAACACGATCGTTTTGGTGTCTATTCCTTTTTTATCGAAGATCCAAACGGTTATCGCCTTGAATTTCAAAAGATCCTCAACTGATAAAAGAGCCAAAGCGGCTCTTTTAAAAAGGTCTTTAAAGACGAGCAAGTATTTGCTCATTGATGGCGTCTGTGCCTTTTTTCGTGCTAAGATATCTGTAAAGAGAGGTTCACTATGCAGGCTTTTAAGATACTGGTCATAAATCCGGGTTCGACATCGACTAAAGTTTCCCTATTTATCGATGAAAAAGAAATATTCACAAAGGATGTCTTTCATGATTCGAGCATCTTAAAGAAGTTCCCCTCGATCAATGACCAATTGCCCTATCGGATGCAGGTCTTAAAAGATATGCTGAAAGAAGATAATGTCGATCTCAGCGGTTTGGCAGCGATCGGAGCCCGTGGCGGGGCCAGTTATTCGGTCAAAAGCGGGACTTATGAGGTAAGCGACAAACTGATCGCCGACACCAAAGCGGCAAAGGGTGGGCTGTAGCACTCATCGATGCTAGGAGTCCAGATGGCCAAGGAGATCCAAAAGGTTTATGGCGGAAGGATCTTTATGAGCGATCCGACGGTTACCGATGAGTATGACGATATCGCCCGAGTTAGCGGGATCAAAGGGATCTATCGAAGAGCTGTAGCTCACACGTTGAACCAAAAGGCCGTGGCGCGAAAATATGCTCAAGAGGTAAAACGCAATTATGAAGATCTCGATCTCATTGTCTGCCATATCGATGGTGGGATAACCATTAACGCTCATCACTTAGGGAGAATGATCGATGGTTTTGACGGCGGTGGGGGTGATGGCCCTTTTACACCGACCCGCATGGGCCAAATGGCTATCAGCGATGTCATCCGCTATCTTTGGGATAAAAGTGAAGAAGAGATGAAAGAACTCATCAGTGTTAGCGGTGGGCTTTCGAGTTACTTCAACACTTCAAATGCCGATAAGATCCACGAACTGGTAATGGCCAAAGATGAGCAAGCGCTGCGCGTCTGGCGGGCGATGATCTATCAGATCTGCAAGTGTATCGGGGCCATGGCCAGTGTTTTAAAAGGCCATGTCGATGCGATCCTTTTGTGTGGCGGTCTTATGCGTTTTAAAGACATCGAAGCGATGATAAGGGAGTATTGTGCCTACATCGCGCCGATCGAAGTCTATCCGGGCGAGTATGAACAGGTCGCTTTGGCTTATAATGCCCTCAAGGTCTTAAGGGGCGAAGAGGAAGCTTTGCGATATGAGGGAAGGCCGGTATTTACCGGTTTTAGGGAGGACAGATGAAATTTTTAAAAGATCTCAAGTACAACAGCATCATCAGCAGTGTCCTGATGATCGTCTTAGGACTCATCCTAACGTTTTTTCCGGGTGTATCCCTGAATACATTGGCGCTTATCGTCGGACTGGTGGCGATCTGTGCCGGACTTTTCAGCATCATCCGCTATTTTACTTATGACCTCAAAGAGAGCTTTTATCGCAACGATTTTCTTTTTGGCATAATCATATTGACGATCGGCATCCTGATCTTGTTTAAAAGAGAAGCGTTTATCTCGATCATACCTTTCATTTTAGGCGTCGTGATCATCTTCAGCGGTTTTTCAAAGCTGCAGGACGGTATCGATGCCAAGCGCATCGGTTATCCGAATCACGCTCTTTATCTCACCTTAGCCCTTATCGATGTCATCATCGGCATCCTGATCCTTTTTGATCCCTTTACTTTTGCCGGGATCATGTTTGTCGTGATCGGCATCGGTCTTGTCTTTAGCGGCATCTCCGATCTCTACGTGACTTTTTATCTCGCCGGACGTTTCAAAGAATTTTTAGCTCAAAAAGAGCTGCCCAAAGAGAGCAGCGAAAATAAGGAGGAGGCTCAAGATGAATGAAAAACTCGAAAGACTGAAAAAGTGGGAATTTAAGCGCAGCGCCTATGATCTGTTATTGAGTACTGCTTATTTTGACGACGAGACGATCGCTCCAAGTGGTGGTCAGGAATACCGCTATGAAAGGTTAGCTTATATGGCCTCAGAGAGCTACAAGATAAGCACCGATCCCAAGATCGAAGCTCTTCTCGATGAGCTTAAGATGGAAGATCTCACCTTTGAAGAGCGACGGAAGGTCGATCTTTTGATCAAGGATTTTCAAAAGATAAAGGCCACTCCGCAAGATGTCTACGAAGAATATACCAAACTGACTCTGCAATCGACGGCGGCTTGGCAAAAGGCAAAGAGCGCTAACGATTACAGCATCTTTAAACCCTATCTTTTAAAGGTCATTGCCACTTTAAAAAAGATCGCTCTTTTAAGAGATTCGAAAAAAGACGTGTATGATACATTGCTTGATGACTACGAGCCGTTTATGACCAAAGCCAGATATGACGTCTTTTTCGATCTGATCAAAAAAGAGCTCCTGCCTCTTATCGCCAAGATCCAAAAGGCCAAACCGATAACTGACGATTTCCTTTATCAATACTACCCCAAAGATAGACAGGAAAAGCTCATGACAAAACTCAAGGAAGTGTTGGGTTTTACAAGTGATTGGGGCTATATGGGAGTATCGATGCATCCCTTTACTTCCGGTTTCAGCAAATACGATGTCCGCATTACTACCGCTTATGATGAGTACAATATCGCTTCGGCCATCTATTCGCTTGTGCATGAAGTCGGTCATGCCTTCTATGAGCACCAGATGGCTGATGATTTCGACGGGACGATCTTAAAGGCGGTATCAAGCGGTATGCATGAATCCCAAAGCCGATTGTTAGAGAACTTCATCGGTCGGCGTCGATCTTTCATCAAGAATTTCTATCCCTTTTTAAAGGAACTTTTTGCCGATCAGTTAAAGGATGTAACTTTGGATGATTTCACAAGAGCCGTTTGTGTCGCTAAGCCATCGCTCATCCGGACCGATGCCGATGAGCTAACCTATCCGATCCACATCCTGATCCGCTATGAGCTTGAAAAAGGGATCTTTGACGGATCGATCAAAGTCGAAGATCTGGATGAAGTCTGGAGCGATATGTACTATAAATACTTAGGGATCCGCCCTGACGACATGGCAAGCGGGATCTTACAGGATATCCACTGGTCACAGGGCAGTTTCGGATATTTCCCGACTTATGCCTTAGGCAGTGCCATCAGCGCTCAGATCATGCACAAACTTGAAGAAGATATCGATGTCGATGGCGAGCTTGAAAAAGGCAATCTAAAGGTGCTTACCGATTACCTTGGCGAGCACATCCATCAATATGGAGCTCTTTTTGATCTCGATGATCTTTTAAAAAAGGCGACGGGCGAAGAATTTGATCCGCACTACTACATCGACTATCTGAAAGATAAATACACTAAACTGTACCATTTGGATGAAGGGAGATAAGTCTATGGATGTCTATGAGAAATCTTTAAAGTTGCACGAAGAAAATAGGGGCAAGCTTGAAGTGCACTCAAAGGTCGACCTCAAAGATCGCGACGACTTGTCTTTGGCTTATACACCGGGCGTAGCTCAAGCCTGCCTTGAGATCGCAAAAAATGAAGAAGCAGCTTACCGATATACTTGGAAGGCTAAAAGCGTTGCGGTCGTCACTGATGGTTCGGCGGTCTTGGGACTTGGCGATATCGGTCCTAAAGCGGCTTTACCGGTAATGGAGGGCAAGGCGATCCTCTTTAAACAGTTTGGCGATATCGATGCGGTACCCGTATGTCTTGACAGTAAAGATCCCGACAAGATCGTTGCGATCGTCAAAGCCATAGCGCCGACATATGGCGGCATCAACCTTGAAGATATCAGTGCGCCACGCTGTGTTGCGATCGAAAGAAGACTGATCGAAGAGCTCGACATCCCTGTCTTTCACGATGACCAGCATGGGACGGCTGTTGCTGTTACGGCAGCTTTGATCAATGCCTTAAAGCTTGTATCCAAGAAGATCGAAGATATAAAGATCGTCGTCAGCGGGACCGGTGCTGCCGGCAGTTCCATAATCAAAATGCTTTACCGTTTAGGCGCAAGGCACATCTATGGTTTCAATATAAACGGCATCGTTTTAAAAGAGGACAGTGATAAATACGACGAGCTCACTAAAGAGCTGACCCTTATCACCAATCCCGAAAACAAGCGCCTGACGATGACACAAGCCCTGAAAGGCGCCGATGTCTTCATCGGCGTTTCCGCCCCAAAGATCGTTTCCCAAGAAATGGTAAGAAGTATGGCTAAAGATGCGATCGTCTTTGCGATGGCCAATCCGGAACCGGAGATAAGTTATGATGATGCCAAGGCCGCCGGTGCGAGGATCATCGGGACCGGTCGTTCGGATTATCCTAACCAAATAAACAACGTCCTAGTCTTCCCGGGTCTTTTCAAAGGAGCACTCAGCGTTAGGTCGTCTAAGAT
>CALUZL010000109.1 GCA_944325295.1 uncultured Erysipelotrichaceae bacterium
CCTAAAGATGAAGTCAAAGAGTCGATGATCATCTGGACCTCATCGCCCTCTTTAGCCTTTTTATCCTCGTTTTGACCCTCTTTGGCATCCTTAAAGGCTTTGTCTGCTTCATTGTCACTTACGGACTCTTCGATTGGCTCTGCTGAGACCACATCCTCCTTTGCATGATCAAAAACATCGGTATCTCCTTTGTCTTCGATCGCTTCTTCCCTGGCAAGGTGCTCTTGAACTTCATCGTTCATGACCTTTAAGATATCATCTAAAGATCTGTCCAAAGACTCCTTGCTCAACTCTTTTTCTCTATTTTCATCCGGTAGGGGATTAACACTCAGTTGTTCTAATTTATCACTATATTTAGAAAGATCATCAGTTTTAAGCTGGGTCTCCCGATCGCTCTCAAGCTGATTGCGCAATTCTGCATATTTTTGTGTTCTTGTCAGACGAGCCATTATTAAACCTCCACTAATACAACTAAATATTATAGCAAACTTTTATCATTAATAAAATAAGACTCCCTCAAAGGGCGTCCTATATATCAAGCACGACTTGAATACTTGCCATCGATAGTCGAAACGATGATCCGATCCTCGTTGTTTATGAAAAGTGGTACCTTGACTTCAAGTCCGGTCTCACACTTGGCATTTTTCATAGCGCTGGTCGCGGTATCGCCCTTGACCGCTGCTTCACACTCGACAAGCTGCAGCTCGACCTTGTCCGGTAAAACGACGCCCAAGATCTCGTTTTCATACATCGTCACATCGACTTCAAGATTTGGTGTCAGAAAATTCATTTCCCATTCGAGGTTGCTTTTGGGGATCTCAATCTGATCATAAGTGTTGTTGTCCATGAATACCAAAGAATCACCGCTGTCGTAGAGATATTGCATCTTTTTCTTTTCGACCATGGCTTGCTCGACCTTGTCACCGCCGGTGAAAGAGATCTCGTTGATGACGCCGGTCCTGAGATTTTTGACCTTTACTTTGACGATCATCTGGCGCATTGCCGTCTTATTGCGATCGACATCTAATACGCTATAGATATTATTTTCATATTCAAAACTAATTCCCGGTTTTAAATCGTTTACTATAATCATAGAACTCTCCTTAATATTTGCCCTATAATTATAGAGTAAAATATGATTTTTTGAAAGTTTTTGTTGTATCACACCGCTTCGTAGCTGATCACACCTTCCTCATCGGCAAAGATGCGAAAACACAGATCGTCATATGAAAGTATATAATGATCATCACCATTCAGCACTTCGACGAGATCGCCATCGATATAGAAGTCATCGATCATGATCTTTGTATCCACATCGATCAACTCTTCGCTTTCTTCATCGGTCACAGGCGGCTCATATGTTTTTATAAGACGATCAAAAGTCAAGATCAGGGCGTATTCCTTATATGTATCGTCACGGATCTTTTCAAGGTTTTTTAAGATCTCCATTTTCTGACGAAGACTTTCAAGATAGTATGAACAATAACCGCTGATCATCACAAAGACGATCAGGGCAAAAGCGCTGACAAAACCCTCAGAGTATCGTGAGCATCTCTTCATGATGGTGACCATCCTTGCGGTAAGTCATAAAGATAAGACCGTCATCGCTAAAAAAGTGCAGATCATCGATATTGTTCAGAATCAATTGGTAACCCGGGGTCAGATAAAGACGCTCATCATCATATTTTAAAGTCCACTTTTGATCATCATCGGCATAACTTATCTTATAACTGTAGACTTTGAGGTCCTTGACGATCACAAGCTTTCGTTTCATGGCCTCAAGCGCGATCATATCGGCTATGCGCTCATCAAAAAGCTTGAAGTTGCTCACGGTCTGGGCGATCGAAATGACAAGCGGAAAGACGATCATGATGGCACAAAGAGCGATCAAAAGATCTTTTAAGATAAATCCGTTTCTGTTTTCCATCGCGACAAACCTCTGTACAACTCTTGGTATTCTTTACTCTCTTTTACATAGATGGCTAGTCTTCTTTCGTAATTATCGTGAGCCTTAAGTGTCGCTGCAAAGACAAACGTCATTGCGACTAAAAGGACGACGATCAAAAGGACATCAACGAGCACAAAGCCTTCAGTTTTCATAGGTCAAATAGCCATTGCCAAGATGGATGATGATCTGAAAGAGCTCGCCTGTGATCGTTTGGGCCTGATTGACATTCCCGGTCTTTGAAAAGGATATCGGAAAAGGAGCAATGGTATCATTTTCCATTTCTATCCGCTCTTTTGAGCTCATCGCTACACTTTGTGTATGCAAATAATCATTCATGAAACGGTAGTCTTTAAAATCGACTTGCGGATATTTGGGAAGATAAAAAACGCAAAGGAAAGCCAATATGACAATCACGACTAAAAGTTCAGCCATGAGATACCCCTGACAGCACTTATTGGACATATGCGTGACCATCACTTATCACGATCGCCTTGCCATTGGAGCAGCGCGTCTGCTCTTCGGTCAGATAACCACCGGTTACAAGTTCGCTCAAAGATGCCGGATACTCGTTATAGTCAAGCTTGAATTCGATGATCGCAGCATCGACGACCTTGGTCAGCGCTTCGCATCCGACATTCTCCACCGAGCTCATCACTTTGGCGACATTGGGTATCGTGAGTAAAAATAAGATCGAGACGATAAGGATCACTACGATCATTTCAAGCAATGTAAAACCTTGATATTTTTTCATAAACCTCCTATGATCCCCATGGGGATAAATAAAATCTGATAGATAAAGATGATGACAAGACCGATAAGGCAATAGCTCAATAATTGGATCGCTTTAGACCATTTTTGGCAATATCTCTTAAAGCGGTTTTGAAACTGTACAAGATAGCCTTCGAGCATGGCACTCATCTCCCCGCTGTAAAGAGCGATCTTGATAAATCTCTCAATGCGCTCATCAAGATAGGGATTGTGCATCGCCCCGACCATGCCTTTGCCATCGAGAAGACCCTTATCGACATTAGAAGCCATAAAAGCGATCAGTGGTTTGAAGTGAAGATGTTTTAAGACTTCGATGCTGTCTTTGGTTTTTAGACCTATCATATAACACTCCTTAAAAAACAGGACGAATTGGCTTGTCAGATATTCCTTCAATACGGAATTCGGTAAATACTTTTGTAAGATGACATACGCTAAGACCATCTTTTTAGGCCTTAAAAAATATAAGATCATACTCAGGATGACTAACATCACGATAAAAACGACCGTTATCGCAAGATCGAGAAGATTCTTAAAGATATAAAGACTGTCAAGTCCGCTTGTAAGTTGGCCCATACTGCCCAAAAGCGGGTCGAAACAATAGCTGTTGAAAAGATAGATGCCGATGAGGCTGAAGCTCAAAAGGCCAAGGGGATAGGCGATCTCTTTGGCAACATTTCGCAAAAGCTGACCTTCGCGTTCTTTGATCGTCAAGATGAGATCCAAAGTCTTTTTGAAGGAAAGATAAGATGAAAAAGCTTTAAAAGATACTTTCAGTTCACCTTCCAAATGATCCTGAAAGATCACTTCTATGAGTTCACCGTTTTTGAGCCTTTCGGTGATAGTGGCGAAGGCTTGGGCGTTTTTCTTGTTTTTGATGATATCGAAAGCGTCATTTAATGAAAGATCGGTCTTCAACAAGATATTCAACGCCTCAAGATCTTCAGACGACAGTAAAATCGAGCGCCGTCTCTTCTTTAGCGATAATACCTTCTTTTTGCGCATCTTCGATCCTTCTTTTCAGAGAATAAAAATCTTCCCGGACACGGTTCATCTTGAAATAGTATTCTATATCCCCGCGATCCATCGTCTCATAGATGACGACCTTTCGATCACTTTCCTTCCTTTTGAAAAGGCGCTGATTAGAGATTCCGGTAAGGACATTTAAAAGCTGTCCCCTTTCAACATTCAACTCGAGCATCCTTTCGATCGCCAAAGGACAGCTGGCCGCATGCAGACTCGTTATGACCGTATGGCCGGTGTTGGCAGCCCTTATGGCCATCTTTGCTGTAAGCTCGTCTCTTATCTCGCCGATCATTATGATATCGGGATCATGGCGCAGGACCTGCTTTATAGCCTCGTCATAGCCAAGTCCCATCGCCTCATTTATCGCGATCTGGACAAAAGCGTCGCTGTGGATCTCGATCGGATCTTCTATCGTGAAGATCTTTTTGTGGGCTACACCATGAAGCAGGGTGTAAAGTGTCGTCGTCTTGCCGGATCCCGTCGGACCACTGTTGATATAAAGACCGCTTCGATAACTCATGATCTTTTTAAAGAAAAGGTTCTGTTCAAGCGATATCGCCAAAGTCTCCATCTTCAATCCCAAATCTTCATTTAAGATCCGCAATACTCCGTTATCCATCTTGTAGTTGTGGATGAGTGCAAAACGCAAAGATAAAAGGCGATCGTCAAGAAACCACTCAAATTGTCCGGTCTGCGGTTTTAAGAGATTGCCGACATCGAGATTGGCAAGATATTGCAGGTAGCGAATCATCTTAAGATCTTGGGGTTCAACTTTGACCGCCTTGATCTCATCATTGACGCGCATCTCGATCTTCATATTATTTTTGATGTTTGTAAAATGGATATCCGTAGCTTTAAGCCGGATAGCCAACCGCAAAAGCGCATTCAATCTTCTTTCCATTTATCCTCCCTTCACATCTTTTAAGGCAGGAAAAGAGAAGATTCCTAAATATTCTTTAAAAATGGGTTATTTTTGCACTCATGAGCGATGTCACTGGTTTCGCCATGACCCGGATAAATCAGAGTATCCAAAGTGAACTCTTTAAATAGTTTCAGTGATTCCTTCAGATCACGCTCACAACCTCCATAGAGATCGCTGCGCCCAATACTTTCCTTAAACAGGGTATCACCACTGAAAATGACATCATCAAATTTAAAGATCGCCGACCCCTTAGTATGACCGGGCGTCTTATAAACGTCGAATTCAAAAGGGGTGATCTTCATTCTGCCTTGGTGAAGATCGTTTATGGGGGAGCTTATCGAAGCGGTGAAGGGACCCATCCGATTGTACTCTTTTGAAGTTTTGCCATCGACTAATTCTCTGTCTTCTTTAAACAAATAGATCGGACAACCGTAAACTTTAAACAAACCGTCGACTGCTTTGATGTGATCGAAATGACCATGTGTCAAAAGAATAGCCAAAAGATCACCATCGATCAGCGACAAAAGCTTTTCAGCCTTGCCCGAGGGGTCGATGATGAGTAAAGATGTGCCCTCCTTTAAGATGTAGGTGTTAGTTTCAAAAGCACCGGTAATTATTCTCTTAATTTCCATAAATCAAAAAAATAAGCTCCTAAAAGCTTATTTCTTCTCCTTGTGTACAGTTTTCTTATTGCATCTTGGGCAATATTTCTTGATCTCCATCTTTTCCGGATGTTTCTTCTTATTACGAGTTCCGATGTAGTTTTCTTCACCGCATTCTGAACATTTGAAAATGATATCGTCTCTCATTTTTTATACTCCTCCATTTTTAAGCTAATAAATAATAACACAATCATTTACTTAAAACAATATAAAACGACTCACCGAGCCGCATTAATCTAAATGGGGCGATTGACGGGACTCGAACCCGCGGAATGCTAGAGCCACAATCTAGTGTGTTAACCAACTTCACCACAACCGCCATGTGCTTAAATATAATACAAGATAGCCACCGGAAAGTAAAGCCCTTATTGAACTAATTGCTGATAACCGTTTGCCAGATAAGAGTTGACACGTTCGCGAACCTGTGCCGAGTTTAGTCCCGACTCTTCGACTATCACTTTTTTATCAGTATAATAATACCCATCGTTTACGACATCATACCTCACAAGTCTTTCACCATCGTAATAGAGATCGTCATATACTTCCAACCTGTAAGTTCCCTCATCTTCATTTATAGTCACAACATCTAAAGCGCCATCGACTTTATAATAGACATCGCCTTCAAATTCCGAAGCGATAACTCCTTTGAGATGTTTACTTTCAAGGGCAGTTGTAAGAATATTGGTGAGTTTTATGTCTCTTTTAAAGGTGAGAAAGCTAAAGTATTCATCCTGACACACAAGGGTGACGACATCGTCCTTTTTAATATTCCCCCAATCACCGGTGAGCTGACAAAAAAGATCTGTTCCCTCATCGTTGATATCATACTTAAAACCGCTGTTTTCAACACCGATATAAGCCACTTCGATCTCTTTAAAACTCTCTTGGCGCTTGCTCAGATAAAGAAAGACCAAAGCGATAACGACAAAGACAGCGACCACATAAGCGATCCTTATAAGTTTCTTTTTCATGCATATCTATTGTATCACTACTTGATCCTTTTTATAATTTACATGTATGAAAAAATTGATAGCTGTTATTTTAAGTATACTCATAGTAGTCATGTCGTTTTTGGCCTACGACCTCTATAAAGGCCTTGATATAGGTGAAAAAGAAGGCACGCCTTCTTCCCTGCCAAGTCCCTCACCCACACCGGAAACTGATCCGCAAGATGAATACATCAAAAATCTCATCGCTTCGATGACGATCGAAGAAAAGATCGGTCAGCTCTTCTATGCCCGCTATGACGGAAGTGATGATGCGCTCGATTTGAATGTCGGCGGGATCATTCTTTTTGGCAACGACTTTAAAGGTAAGAGTAAGGATGAAGTCATTGCCATGATCGATCATCTCAAAGAAAACAGTGCTGTACCGCTTTTTATCGGGACTGATGAAGAGGGCGGTATCGTCAACCGGATCTCTCTTAACTCTGAACTCAAAGAAACACCTTTCAGGTCGATGCAGGACCTGTACCGCGAAGGATCCTTTGAAGCCCTAAGACAAGACACGATCGAAAAGTGCGAGCTTTTAAAAGAACTCGGTTTAAATATGAACTTTGCACCCGTAGCAGATGTGAGCGAAGATCCCAATGACTACATCTATCTGCGAACACTTGGTGAAGATGCCAAAACAACAGCTGAATATGTCAAAATCGTTACGGAAACGATGGCGCAAGAGGTCATCGTCTCCTGTTTGAAACACTTCCCCGGTTATGGTACAAACATCGATACCCACTCAGCGATCGGCAATGATGAAAGAGAACTTGCGACCTTTATAGAAAACGATCTCATCCCCTTTGAGGAAGGGATCAAAAGCGGTGCTGATTTTATCCTGATATCGCACAATATCGTCGCTGCCTTCGATAGTGAGTATCCGGCTTCGCTTTCAGCCAAAGTCCACGCTTTTTTAGAGGAAGAACTCGGCTTTAAGGGTTTGATGATCACCGACGATCTTATCATGCAGGGCATAACTGATCTCTATGGCAGCAGTGAAGCTGCCGTGATCGCCTTTGAAGCCGGCAACGACATGCTTTTGGCGACAGACTACAAGGTGCAGATCCAAGCTCTGATCGATGCCTATAACGAAGGACGCATAAGTCAAGAAAGGATCGATCATTCCCTGTACAAGATCCTTGATACCAAGATAGCCAGAGGACTCATCACCATCGATTAAAAAAAGAAGCTAGATTTCAGCTTCTTTTCTTTCCTTTTGACTTTTGATGACCTTCATCCTTGAGAAGTCTTCCCGCTCTTTCTCTTCGAGAGCTTCCGTTATGAATTTTTGGGTATTCTCAAAATTCGGGATGACGATATTTTTAAGGGCATTAGCTCTTTTTTGTGTTTTTCTGATCGCTGCCGCTAAACGGTAGACGCTGTTGTCGACTTCCGCTAGGACCATGGTCAATTCCTTGACTTTCTGAAACTGGACATAAGCTTCATCGACACGCGAGTTCGTCTCGACAAGACCGTATTCCAAGTGCATTTCCCGATCCGGTTTGTAGATGACTTCCGGGACCTCGACACCCATGACACTACGATAAGTGATCGTAACGGAATCTTCGAGTTTGACTTGTGATGCGATGTTGGAGATAACACCGGTCGATATATTGGCCTGTTGCAGGTAAAAATAGCCAAGCGCGTAGGCATCGGTGATCTCATTACGCATGAGTTTTACCTTGTCGACCAAAGACATCATTTCTCTGATCAGGATATTCCTTTTGCGATCCATGAGATCAAACCCGGTCTTTGCCAAAGCCAAAGATTTCTTGACTTGGATCAGATTACCTTTGGTCGCAAATACCTGTTCAGCCATTACTGTTCACCTTTCAGGGCTAGTTCGATCGTTCTTTGAGCGTGTTCCGGATCGTAATTCATCTTGATGAGCTCGCCATCCAGACGATCAAGTTCTTCTTTGGGCAATGTTGAAAGCAGGGCCCAGCCGAGGTTTAAAGTCTCATTGATCGATCGTTTGGTCTTAAATCCCTGACCGATAAAAACATCCTCGACTAATTTACCAAAGGCGATGTATTTCTTATCGGTATCCGAAAGTTCATCTTCACCGATGACGCTGGCTAAGCTGCGCGCATCGACGACTTTCGCATACGAGGCAAAGATCTGGTTAGCGACATCCTGATGATCTTTTCTGGTATATCCCTCACCGATACCATCTTTCATAAGTCGTGACAAACTGGCAAGAATACTGACCGGCGGGTAGATGCCGTTGAGCGACATATCACGGTCAAGGACGATCTGACCTTCGGTGATATATCCGGTCAGATCCGGTACCGGGTTGGTGATATCGTCGTTGGGCATTGTCAAGATCGGGATCTGGGTAACACTTCCCTTGGCACCCTTAACGATACCGGCTCGCTCATAGAGTGCTGCCAGATCACTGTAAAGATAGCCCGGATAGCCTTTACGTCCCGGGATCTCTCCTTTTGAAGAAGAGAACTCACGCAAAGCTTCACAATAGGAAGTCATATCCGTCAAGATGACCAAGACGTGCATGTCGCACTCATAAGCCAAGTATTCAGCCACTGTAAGAGCACACTTTGGCGTAATGATCCTTTCGATGATCGGGTCATTAGAAAGGTTTATAAACATGCAGACCTTCTCCATGACACCGGTCTCTTCAAACGACCTCTTAAAGAAATCGGCAACGTCGTTTTTGACGCCCATCGCCCCAAACACAATGGCGAAGTTATCGGCATCATCACCGGACAACTGCGCTTGCTTGACGATCTGGACAGCTAATTTATCGTGTGGAAGTCCTGAGCCCGAAAAGATCGGGAGTTTTTGTCCTCTGATGAGCGTATTGAGACCATCGATCGCACTTATACCTGTCAAGATGTAGTTTCGCGGATATTCGCGAGCGACCGGATTTAAAGGTTTACCGTTGATATCGGCAAATTTTTCAGCGTATACCGGACCCAGACCATCGATCGGTTTACCCTGGCCGCTGAAGGTGCGTCCCAATACTTCTTTTGACAGGCCGATCTCCATCGGATGTCCCAAAAGCTTGGTCTTGGTATTCTTTTGTGAAAGTCCCATCGTCCCTTCAAAGACCTGAACGATGATCTTATCGCCGACGATCTCAACGACACGTCCGGTACGGGTCTGCCCATCGGCCATTTCGACTTCGACGACTTCTTCAAACCCGACGTTTTCTACATTCTCATATACTACCAAAGAACCGCTGACTTCACTTAAACCTAATATCTGTTTTGCCATAGGACCTCCTATACTATCGTCGCTAAGAGTTCGTCGATCTTAGCCGGATATTCATCTAACATAGCGATGTTGTTGTTGGGGACATCGTATTTGATCTTGATCAATAGATCAAAGACACCCGTATTACTGATAAGACTTACGGGGATCCGCTTATTGACAAGTTTTATGCAGGCACTGTTTAAGTAAGATATGACCTTGAGCATCTTGTATTGTTTTTCAAGCGGAACGTAAGTATCATCCGCATGGAAAGCATTTTGCTGCAAGAAGCCGACCCTGATGACTTTAGCCACTTCAAGTGTCAGTTTTTGATCTTCCGGCAAGACATCCGATCCGATCAGCTTAACGATCTCGTTTAACTTTTGCTCGTCGTGCAAGATGGCGATTATCTCATCACGCAATGATAAGAAATCACGCGCTACATTTTTATTGTACCAGGCACTCAGATCATCGACATACTCGCTGTAGCTCTGATTCCAGTTTACCGCCGGATAGTGACGAGCATAAGCCAGTGACTTATCTAAAGCCCAAAATGATCTGACGAAACGTTTTGTATTTTGCGTGACCGGCTCCGAGAAGTCGCCACCCTGAGGGGAGACGGCTCCGATTATCGTTACTGAACCTTCGGTATCGTTTAAATTGTCGACATAACCGGAACGTTCGTAAAACTGTGCGATACGTGATGGCAGATAAGCCGGGAAACCCTCTTCTGCCGGCATCTCTTCAAGACGACCGCTGATCTCTCTTAGAGCTTCGGCCCATCGGGAAGTCGAATCGGCCATGATCGCGACATGATAGCCCATGTCTCGATAGTACTCCGCTAAGGTGATACCCGTATAGATACTGGCTTCACGGGCAGCCACCGGCATATTTGACGTATTGGCGATAAGCACGGTTCTGTCAAGAAGTGGTTTGCCCGTTCTGGGGTCGACAAGTTCCGAGAACTCTTCGAGGACTTGCGTCATCTCGTTACCGCGTTCACCACAACCGACATAGACGATGATATCGGCATCGCACCACTTGGCGATCTGGTGTTGCAACATCGTCTTGCCGGCACCAAAACCACCCGGTACCGCTGCCGCTCCGCCTTTAGCGATCGGGAAAGTCGTATCGAGTACTCTTTGCCCCGTCACAAGCGGAATGCTTATCGGCCGGCGATGCTTGATCGGCCTTGGAACCTTGATCGGCCACTTCTGACTGAGGGCTACTTCGTGGACCTTTCCGGTCTTGTCTTCCACCCTAAGAAGTGTCTCGTAGGCGGTATATTCACCATCAGGCTTGACCTCGATCACCTTTCCTTCGACTTCAAGCGGGATCATCGAGCGATGTTCGATGAGATCAGTCTCTTTTGTGCGGGCGAATATTGTCCCGCCCTTTACTTCATCGTTGACCTTGACGTCAAACGTAACATTCCATTTTTTATTTTTATCTAAAGAGGTTATACTTTGTCCTTCACTGATGAAGGCTCCTTCCAATTGCTGGATATCTTTAAGAGGTCTTTCGATTCCGTCAAAAATATTCGACAAGATACCGGGACCTAAGGTTACCGAAAGAAGCGTCTTTGATCCGACGACTTCTTCACCGGGCTTTAATCCGGTCGTCGACTCGTATACCTGGATGGTCGTCTTCTCTTCCGTGATCCCGATGACTTCGCCCATAAGGCGTTTATGACCGACATAGACCATTTCCATCATGGAGAAATCGCTTGTATCTTTTACCGTTACGACCGGCCCATTTATTGAATAGATTAGATTTGCCACGCTTATCTCCCTTCTAAATCGTAAAACCTGAATGGCTGATGAACCATTCTGTTTGAGTCTTGAAACTCGTATCTAAACTGTAGTCGTATTCACTGTCTTGGCTTTTGGAAATATAAGTAAAACCACCGATCTTGAAGTAGCGCTTTTCGATCTTGACATCTTTGACATTAGCTCTGATCAGATCGACATCCTTTTCGTCACAATAGATTACACCACCATCAAAAGGCACAAGCGCCAACTTCTCTTTGATGTAATCTTTATAATCTTCAGTCTTTGTAAAAGCGATGAGTTTATCTTCGACGCTCTTAAACAACTCTTCGACCAAATACTCTCTGAGACTTAAGAGTTTACGCTTTGTATCCATCTTTTGCCGTGATGCTTCCGTTACCGAAAAGACCTCAAGATCATTCAATTCTTTTTCTAAATAGGTATCCTGTTCTTTTTTAAGACCTTCCTTAAAATGAGCGACCTCATCATCATGCAGCCTGCTGATCTCATATTCGATCTGGCCGATGACAAGCTCCGCTTGATCGGTAATGTCATCTTTTATATTCTTAATTACTTCATTTTCCATAAGCCACCTCTAAATCTTTATTCCGATCGCCTCCGAAATATAAGAGTCGATCGTCTCACCGATATTTGCACTGCCGTGGCGATCCGGGATCTCAACTAACAGCGGTGATTTCAAATTGAGCTTGTATTCAGAGATAACTTCCGGACAGAGGTTGACGATCAAGGTCGTCATCAAAACGATCCCGATATCAGGATCTTTAATGACCTCGTTCAACACTTTCAGTACTTCTTCACGCTCGTGGACGACTACACTTTCGATTCCGGCAAGTCTGAGCCCCATTTGCGTATC
>CALUZL010000110.1 GCA_944325295.1 uncultured Erysipelotrichaceae bacterium
CCAGACAAGACCGATAGCGGTGACGGAAGTGACCATCGGTAAAAAGAAGGCCGTCTGAAAGATGCCTATGCCCTTGATCTTCTGATTTAAAAGATTGGCAAAAAACAGAGACAAGACAGTACTTATCGGAACGACAAAGATCACGTAAAGCGCTGTATTCTTTAGGGAATTGATAAAGTACGGATCGGTAAAGATGTGGACATAGTTATCAAAGCCAAACCCGCTAAAGGCTCCTGTCATCTGTCGATAACCTTCTTTAAAGGAGATAAGGACGATATTTATTACCGGGTATAAGGTAAAGATGATAACGCCGATCGCAAACGGTGCTAGATAGAGAAACGGTTCTAACCGGTTATTGAAGACGCCGGATCTTTTCTTTGTCATAGCCATAGGTCAAAGTCTCTTTCCGCTGGCGGCATCAAAGAGGAAGACCCCTTTCTGGCGAAGCTTGACATTTACGATATCACCTTTCTTACAATCGTAATCACGCGACAAATAGACGCGTATCTCTGATGATCCGACTTTCAAGATCGCCAGCTCTTCTTTACCCATCGTATATCTTTCGACGATCTGTGCTTTGAAATCAAAGTCCTCATCATCGATCGTTATCGCTTCCGGCCTGATACTCAAGATGACCTTCTCGCCTGCCTTAGCGGTGGGGATGGCGATCTTTATCTTAGCGGATTTATCACTGAGCATAAAACAACCGTCTGTATCGATATACCCTTGGATATTATTGATCGGGGGGTTGCCTAAAAAGTTTGCCACAAAATGATGTTTGGGATCATCGTAGAGCTCTTGAGGGGCTGCTTCTTGCATCAGGACACCATCGCGCATTAAAACGATACTGTCTGATATTGACATTGCTTCCTCTTGATCATGTGTTACAAAGATCGTGGTAACTTTAGTTTCTAACTGGATCCTTCTGATCTCTTCGCGCATCTCTAAGCGCAAGCGGGCGTCGAGATTTGACAGCGGTTCATCCAAAAGGAGCAAACGCGGATTTTTGATCAGAGCTCTGGCGATAGCCACGCGCTGTTGTTGACCGCCGGAGAGCTCTTTGGGCTTGCGGTCAAGGTATTGCTCGATCTGAACAAGCTTAGCCATCTCTATAGCCTTTTTATGGCGTTCATCTTTATTTACCTTTTGGATCTCAAGTGGAAAAGAGATGTTTTCGAGTACGCTCATATGCGGATAAAGCGCATAGTTTTGAAAAACTAAGCCGACACCGCGTTTTTGTGGCGGCATATCCGTAACATCTTCATCGTCGAAGTAGATCTTGCCCTCACTTACCGGCAAGATTCCTGCTAGCATATTGAGCATTGTCGATTTGCCACAGCCCGAAGGCCCTAAAAGGGCTGTCAATTTACCGCTTTCAAATACTTTGTTAAAATCATCGACAGCTGTAACATCATTAAATCTCTTGGTCAAATGTTCAACTTTAATTTGCATATTCATTCTCCTCTTTAAAAGAAAAGCTAGAGTAAAAACCCTGGCTTTTCATCAATTGGTCTTTAGAATTATTTCTTATTAACCTTCACTTAAAGCCTCGTTACAAACAGCTTCGGCATCTGAAAGTCCGGTTGTGACATCCTTAACTCCGGTAGCGACTGCTGTCAGTAGCTCTTCGATCTGCGTTCTGACGACAGAAACACCCGGAATAGCAGCAAACGAACCACCGATCTCCGACCTCAAGCACTCTAAAGCCGTATTGTCAGCAACGAAGTTCTTATAAGTCTCTGTTTCTCTGGTAGCAGCATATGGTGATGCGTAGTTAGCAGCTTCACAGAATCCGGCATTTACTTCCGGTGATGCAAAGTATAGAGCAAACTCAGCTGTAGCGGCTTCAGTCTTTTCATCAGCACTGAAAACGATGATGCCACGATTCCATGCCGGTGTCCATTCAACTGAACCACCTTGAGGAACCGGTGCGACCGCATATTCACTTCCCTCCGGCAGTGAAAGGTAAGGTTCACCAGCTACTGAACCAATGTAAGAAACGAGGTTTTCGGTATTGAAGTCATTTGAGAAGTACTGATCGGTTGGATTCAACATGAAATATTCGTTGGTTACGGCATCGGCGAACCACTGAACTCTTTCAGCAACCTCTTCCGTATTGAAAGTTACCGTCTTACTTTCAACATCGATAAGTTGATTTCCCGTTTGCATGATCAGCGTCTGTCCGCCATCGGTCAGAGAATCAAACGCAAAACCATATTTTTCCGGATATGCAGCTTTGATAGCTTCACAATTAGCCATCAGATCATCCCAAGTAGCCGGAGCTTCAAGGCCTAATTCATCATAGATCGTCTTGTTGTAGAAGAAGACCGGACCTGATGTGACAAGCGGTAAGATGTGCAGCTTGCCATCTGTGAAACTTGTAGCTTCCAAGTAAGCACCCTCATCGACTGTGCTCTCAAAGTCTTCGCCGACGTATTTGCCAAGATCGGCAACCAAACCGTCTGTGACATAGTTAGCAGCTTCAGAAGCGTAGTGGATGATGAGGTTTGGACCGGTACCACTGGCTACAGCCTGCATAACTTTAGATTCGAAGTTTTCCAAAGCCTGTGTCTCAGCTACGACTTCGATATCATCGTGTTCGGCGTTGAAATCAGCGATAGCCTTGTCAAGATAAGCTTGCTGATCCTCGGTGTAGGTGTGCCAGATAACTACTCTGGTCTTACCGTCGGCAGTCTCACCACCGTTTGATGAAGTACAGCCGACAAGACTGAATACCATCATCAGCGTCATTAAAATCGTAATAACCTTTTTCATATTTCTCCTTACAGTCTTTTAAGACAATCACATTATAACACTAATAAAGTATCTTATTTTTAAATATTTATTAAAATCAAAAATTAATATTTCACAAAAAAAGACGGCAACGTACCGTCTTTTATGCTATATGAGTTCTACATGATAACCTTCATAGCTGCCATTGAGTAATCGCGCCTGATTGGCGATCTCAAAAATGTTGGTCAGGATCTTGCCGTCTTCGTTTTTAAACCACTTAAAGACATCGACGATCATCTTGTTTTCATCGACATTGACCCGGTAATCATGATCTAAAACGATTTCCGTAAACTGTCTTAAGTCTTCGATATTTTCAAAACTGATCCGATGCAAGAGCACAAGTTTTTCATCGAGTGGATATTCAAAAGCGATCTCTTCTTTCAGATCGTACACAGCTCTGACAAAATTCAAGCTGAGATAAGGATAAAGCTCATTTATCATCGCATATACATCTTTCTTCTCGTCTTGGACCTCATCTTCTTTCAGGGCTTTTTCAAGCTCGTCGGCAAGACTGTCGAGATATTCGTCTTCGATGTTTTCACTTTCTTCTATCTTTTCATCATTAGCCTTTTCTTGCCTTAAGATCTCTTGAAAGATACTGTCAATGTCATCATCTTCAACTTTTTCATCATCACTAAGTGCTTGCGCCATATCGACCGCTTCACCGTTTTCATCACTTACAAGCGTGCTATCGATCGCTTCTTTGATCTTGGCGAAATAGTCATCCTCAAGCTCTTGATAGTCTTCGCTTTGAGCAACACTTTCGTCTTCATCTAAAGAAGCCAGTAACCTCTCGATGTCATTTATGATGTCCTCTTTGGAGTCCGTGTTTTGTTCAGCCATTACACTTTCGATATCGCTGTGGATATCGATCGGCTCATCGTTTTGTGTGAGAATGCCGTCTAAAAGCTCACGGCCAAACTCTCTGAGTGAATCGCTTATATCTTCAAGATCGTTTTCCAGATCGCTCTCTTCGATCTCTTCTTGGTTGTCCATCAGAAGTTTTCGGCTCTCTTCATCCGCAAACTCTTCTAAGTCCTCTAAAGTTTTGTCTTCCTTTTCGTCCTCGCTTTTTAAAACCGTATTCAAATAAGTCAAGACAGAGGCGGCTACCGTGAAGAGTACGACATGACCTATCTTCATTTGTTCTTCCTCCTAACTTCCAAGATACCATCTCCGGTATCATCATCTAGCATTATAACAAACCTTTCGTCTTCTTGTATATAATCTCGAAAAGCGTTTAATTTTTTGATTAGTGCCAGCGTATGCCGATTATGAGTCAGGTTTTGATCCTTTACCATTCCGTGAAAACTCATGTTGTCAAAAAACATGACGCCCCAGGGCATGAGATAATCGATAAACATTTCAAAGTACTGTTTATAATGACCTTTGCCGGCATCGACAAATATCAGATCGTAGTCGTGTAGCGGTTTGAAATCGCGGATATCCATGTTATAGATAGTGATCTGATCTTCAAGTTTTGCCTCTTTTATGTTTTTTAAGGCTATCTCATAGAGGTCGCTCTCTCTTTCGATCGTGTCGACATGGATCATCGGATCGACTAAAGCCATATTGATGGCGCTGTATCCAATGGCGCTGCCAAGTTCCAAAATGTCGTGATAGTGATTAATTCTTATCAATTCGATAAGGTGAGACAGGGCCCCATCTTTAATGATCGGGACCCCGTTTTTTATTGCATATTCTCTGATATCTGTCATTACTTTAGAAATTCAGACATGAATTGGTGATAGCGCTCGTTTTTGGCTCTGGCTTTGTCATATGTCTCATCTTTGATCGAGAAGTAGACCTTACACTTCGGTTCGGTACCACTGGGCCTTATGGCGATAAATGACCCGTCTTCAAAGTAATACTTTAAGACATCGGCGACATCAAATCCACTGAGTTCGGTTATCTGTTCGCCCTCGTGGATCTTTCTTTCTTTATAGTCCTCCCACCTTACGACCCGATTGCCTTCGATCGCATCTATCGGATTAATACGTGTAGATGACATGATCTCTTGAAGTCTCTTGGCTCCGTCTTGACCCGGAAGCATGATCGAAAGTTGCGAGTCATAATAGGCACCCGATCTTTCGTATATATCGTTTAAGACATCCATTAAAGTCTTGTCCTTTTTTCGTTAATAAGCGCAGGCCTCTGCCAACATGAGACAAGCTTGCGTTGCATCCTTGTCTCTCACAAAAGGACTGACGAGCGAACCGTACGACTCCTCATAACCAAAGACATAGTTTTTCTCTTTACTTTTTTCATATCTGGCAACCTTGTCACCGATGTATTTAAAGCCGGTCAGGGTCTTTTCACACTCTACCCCATAATAATTGGCAACGGCCTGGCCGATATCAGAAGTAACG
>CALUZL010000111.1 GCA_944325295.1 uncultured Erysipelotrichaceae bacterium
ATAATGTCTAAAGAAGTCATTGAATTAGAGAGTTTGATAAATTCCTTTTTACTGACACCTAATTCCTTGAAAGCATTATTTGGCATGAGATGGAAGATGATCCCCTGGATAAAGTACAGAAGCTTTGGGATGCGATGAGGTGTACCGATCAAGATCAGTGATCTGACTTTATCAGGATGATTTTTGGTATAGTCTAAAGCTAATAGTCCACCTAAAGATAGACCACATATGTCAAATGGTCCACTAAAGTTATCAAGATATTTGCAAAATGATCTATATAGTTCTTGGTATCGATAATCTTTGTCTTTTAAAAGGTCAAAAAGACCAGGTATCTCTACTTTTTCACTTAAGTGCTCCGTAACGCTTTCCAACTTGAGGCATCTTGACCAAGTCCATGAATTAAAGCATATGTCATAGTTATTATCTTCTTTCATACTCAATTCTCATAATTCTGTTTCCTCTTACAATCACTATATTCGATGTTTGAGTATCGATTGTGGATATAAATGGCAGTGCGATAAATAAAAAGACCATCTTAGTGACGATCTTCTATGTTCAGACTAACGCTTATCACAAATCCGCCTGGGAAGAAATAAGTGTTCGTCAGATAATCATATGGTGGAGCTTACGGGACTCGAACCCGTGACCTCTACGCTGCCAGCGTAGCGCTCTTCCAGCTGAGCTAAAACCCCTCGTGCTTATATATTATACTTATAAATCGACCTTAAGTATATAAAAATATTTAAAAGTGGTATCATATTGCGGTATCGGTTTTTGTTTATGAGGTACTATGTTGTTTCTGATGTCCATGGTTTTTACGATGAACTTATCAGTTCACTGAGTGATTCCGGATATTTCAAAGATAAAGAAGAGCATAAATTGGTGGTTTGCGGTGATCTTTTTGATCGTGGTAAAAAAGCTTGGGACGTTCAAACTTTTATATTGAATCTTTTGCACAGTGATGATGTCATCTTAATAAGAGGAAATCATGAAGATCTCGCCAAAGATCTTTTAGATGATTGGGATAAAGAAAGCTATCAAAGTTATCATCATCAGGCAAACGGTACTGTGGATACGTTTTTACAATTAACTGAATCTTCACCATTCGGATTGGCTTTTAATCCTAAAAGTATCAAAAGAAGGGTTTTAAACACACCATTCATAAAAGATATCATACCGGCAATGCTCGATTATTATGAAACAGACAATTATGTGTTTGTTCATGGGTGGATACCATGTTACTTACAAAAGGGAGAATATCGTTATCGTGATGATTGGCGCGAAGCCGATGAGAACGCTTGGAAAGAGGCGCGCTGGATAAACGGTATCGATGCCGCACACTTTGGCGTTATAGAAAAAGGAAAGACTATCGTTTGCGGTCATTGGCATACATCATATGGACACGCTGTATATGAAGGCAAGGGTAAAGAATTTGCAGATGATGCTGACTTTTCACCGTACAAGTCTGAAGGAATCATTGCCATTGACGCCTGTACAGCTTTTTCAAAAAAGGTTAATTGTATCGTAATCGACGATTAACAATTTTAAATATGATTCAATTGGTGTAAAATAATTGTGCTTGGGCTCGTAGCTCAGATGGGAGAGCGTACGGTTCGCATCCGTAAAGTCGAGGGTTCGATCCCCTTCGGGTCCACCATATGATTATCCGACGAACACTTATTTCTTATCTTATGGATTTATAGTAAGAGTTAGTCTAAAGATAGAAGATCACTGGGATGATCTTTTCTTTTTTGCCCACTATGAAGTAATGTTATTTGTATTTGATATTTTCGATAGCATATAGCGGCAGATTTAAAAGCCGGTCTTCTTTTTTGTAGTCAGCCATCGAAACACGAATAGATAATTCAGGATTAAATCTTTTAATCCAAAAATTACAACGAATAATTGTCTAATAATCACAAATATACAACGAATAATGTGAAAAATTATGTTTAAAAGATAATTGAGATTACCGGTAAATACAATAGTAATCAAAGAAAACACCAATACTTTTGACGCTTTGTCTGTGGGTGTATTATTTTTACTATGCGATTATCTGACGGACACTTATTTTTTCTTAGTGTTTTTTGGTGAGAGTAAGTCTGAAAATAAGGATCGCCAGGGTAGATCTTTAAGTAATTTAATCAGCAAATATATATTGCTTTATAATTATAATGAAGATAGTGAGCAGGAGGCAGATATTTATGAGAAGTGTGAAACCCGGTCGCGCCCCATCGCTGATGGCAGGTATCGTATCAGTGTTTTTAGTGATATTTGGTATCTTTTTTACATATGTGCTGTATTTTATATCTGCACAAACCAATCTTCCCATATGGCTATTCGGGGCTGCTTGGACGACTGTTGTTCTTTTAAGTGCGATCTATAATTTTTATAATGTTTTCGCAAAAAAGCGCTTTTCAAGTGTTGATATCGTTGATCGAAATGAAGAAGCCGATCCTTTAAATGAACATCTCTCTGATGATAAAAAATACTGTCCTCATTGTGGTGAAAAACTGGCAGAAGATTATGTGTATTGTCCAAATTGTGGTCAGAAGGTAAAAGAAGAAAAGTGATCAATCATCACTCATAAGATTGACAGATTAAGGAAAGAGAATCATAAGTGGAACTTAAATTACATGATCTTGAAATGACCGACAAAGAAAGATTATTGGCGATATTTAAAGATCCCTTGGTATCAAAGTATTACATGCCCCCAATACTTAAAAATAAGGCAGCAGAAGATGCCCTTTTTGCAAAGATAATTGAGGGTCCAAGTCTTTTTGTCGGGATCTATCTCGATGATGAACTCATAGGTTTTATCAATGAAGTTGAAAGTACTGATGATAAAATCGAGATCGGTTACGCTCCAGGAGCAGATTATCAAAGAAAAGGATATATGCAAAAGGCGCTCTCATTATTTATGCAAAGACTTTTTGACAAGGGTTATAAGACGATTTTAGCCGGCGCTTTCAAAGAAAACCGTGCCAGTCTCAAAGTCATGGAAAGATGCGGTATGCAAAAGATCGCCAAAGAAGTAGACATCGAGTACAGAGACAAGATTTATCGGTGTGTATACTATGCCCTCAAACTTAAAAAGTAAGAGTCTTATCGCTTTTGATCTTGAGTTTCAGATCTTTTATAAAGGTGTCCATCTCTTGGCGCGATCTTAAAATATAGACGGTTTTATCATTATATTTATCTAAAAGGTCGAAGATTGCTTTGGTGTCAAAATTATAGACAAGCTGCATGAACTCTTCGTCAAGTTCAGTTTCGACCCAGGGCATGTCGGGACGCTTTTTACCTATACGCGCCCTGATCCCCTCAAGGCAATCAGCTTTGGGAATGTCCAAAAAGAAGATCGTATCACAAACTTTGATCCTTTTTTCCATTGTCCTTTGATAATTGCCATCGATTATCCATTTTTCTTTCTTTAAGAGGGCATCCAGACGCTTTTCAAAAGTTGCTCTTGGGACCACCGTCCTGTCACTTTTCCAGTTGAGGTTATCAAGATGATAGACAGGGATGGCGATAACTTCACTAAGTTTTAGGGCAAAAGTTGACTTGCCGGCACCGGGCGATCCTATGATCAGTACTTTTTGCATGTCTTTATTATACATCTGTAAATCATCTTTAAAACGTTGTAAAAGAGCGCTTGATGGACTAAAATCACGTTATGGTGTTTGGCAGTGTTTGTGTGCTGTTGTCGGGTGTGCTCTATGGTTTGACACCGCTTGTGACGATGATCTTATACGCCGATGGGATCAATACCGCAACGGTACTTTTTTATCGTTTCCTCTTTGTCATACCTGTGATCCTTATCATATCCGCTTTCAAAAAAAGAGATTTCAAGATCTCATGCTCCGATTATGTAAAGATCGCCTCCCAAGTAGCGCTGATGTCTTTTGTGACCAACATCTTGCTTGCCGGATCTTACAACTACATCGCTACCGGGGAAGCCACTACACTGCATTTTCTCTATCCGCTCGTCGTTATCTTAATAAGTGTCTTTTATTATCACGAACACCTTTCAAAGTGTCTTTTGCTTGCCTGCATCTTGGTCTTAGGCGGTCTTGTGTGCTTTATGGGCAAGATCGATAGCGGCGGCTTTTTGGGTGTCATCATGGCTTCGCTTTCTTCTCTTTCCTATGCCCTTTACATCTTAAGGCTTGAAAGGACCAGATTGAATCGTCTTGATCCGGCCGTGCTCTCATTTTACATATCACTGACGATCGCTGCCTTGCTTCTTTTGACATCGCCTTTTATCGGTGCGATCAGTTTTCACTTGACCTTAAAAGAATTCGCGCTTTTTGTCTTGCTTGGCAGTATGACTTTTGGTGCTCTGGTACTTTTTCAATTGGGTTCAAGATATCTTGGCAGCAGGTTGTGTGCTCTTTTGAGCCTGTCAGAGCCGCTTACAAGTATAGTCGTCGGCATCCTCTTTCTTGGTGAACCTCTACTTTTTTCAAAAGTCATCGGCGCCATGGCCATAATGGCTGCAATAATCATCGTGACCTTGCGCAAGAGTAAGTTTTAATCATTACCGATATCTGCTATCATGAAAAAAACGGAGGTTTTTACATGACAGACAGATTTTCCGATGACAGTGTCGATCTTGAGATTTTAAAAGAGGATCGTGATTGCTTGGAAAGAGGCGCTTATTTGAAAAATGGACAGTGAGTTATGATAAAAGCGGTATTTTTTGATGTCGATGGTACACTTACATCTTTAAAAGATCACAAGGTACCAGAATCCACCAAAGAAGCGATCAGCATCTTAAAGAAAAAGGGTATTCGCTGTTTTATGGCGACCGGAAGACACCCTTTGGAGCTTGAAGAGATCGCCACACGCGATATCTCTTTTGACGGCTACATCACGACAAATGGTCAGATCTGCTTTGATGGAAAAGGTGAGATGATCTATTCATACCCTTTTGAAAAAACAGTCAGAGAAAAACTGGTCAAACTCTTTACAAATAAGACGTTGCCTCTTTTATTTATCGAAAGAGATAGAATGTATCATAACTTCATCGATGAAAGAGTGAAACATGCCTATGGGCTTTTAGGCACAAGTATCCCACCTGTCGATATCTATAAGGGTGACGATATCTATCAGGCATGCACCTATATCAGACATGGTGACACGAGTTATCGCGATGTATTGCCTGTGGGCGTAAAGACGATGTGGTGGCGAAATGATGCGATCGATATAATCAGTGAAAACGGCGGTAAAGTCGCAGGGATAAAAGCGATCTTGCAGATCTTTGGGATAGACAGGTCAGAGACGATGGCTTTTGGCGATGCGGAAAACGATCGTGATATGCTGCTTTATGTCGATAAAGCTGTCGCCATGGGCAATGGTGATCCCAAGATAAAGGCTTTGGCAGATTATGTGACGGCTGATGTCGATGCTGACGGCATCTATAAAGCGCTGCAGCACTTTGGTCTTATCGATTAAAAGAAACATTCCATGATCTAAAGAATAGAATAAACGATCATGAAACGATAAAGATTTTAAAATAGAGTCGCTACAAAAGGGCTTTCCTTTTGGATATTTCCACACACTAATCATGAAAACAAATACAATCATCTGTTTTATCCGGTAAACAACTTTTGACATCTGTATATTGACTGACATAGTACTATGTAATACGATATACATGACAAAAGGAGGTAGTAAGATGGAACTTGAAAAATGGCGCTCACAGATAATGCGCGGAACCTTAGAGTACTGTATCTTACTGATGCTCAAAGAAGATACAGCTTATGGTTATGATATTTTACAAAGACTTGCCAAATATCCGCTTTTATCATCATCTGAAAGCACCGTTTATCCATTGCTCAGAAGGTTGATGAAGGAGGGATACCTCACATCAAAATGGCAAGAATCAACGGAGGGCTTACCGGCTCGAAAATATTATACGATCACTGATGAAGGTCGAGAATATATCGATCATTTGAATAGCGATTGGGATGAATTAGATGGAGTCATTAAAGATTTGAGAGGAGAATAGAGATGGATAAGAGGTTGGAAGCATATCTGGAAAAAGTGAACAGATATTTAAAAGAGATGTCTTTGACAGAGCGCGAAGATATCATAAAAGAAATCAGAAGCTCAATGATCGAGATGCAAAATGACGGATTGGTAACGGAGCAGATCTTAGAAAGACTTGGCGATGCCAAAGAAATGGCTAGAGCCTATCTTGGCGATATGATCATTAAGACAAAGGGCGTCGGTCTTAAGAAAGTGGCTTTGCTCATAACGTATTGGAGCGTTGTCGGCTTTACGGGAATGTTTGTCTTACCGATACTTGGGATCTTAGCTCCGACTTTTATATTAGGTGGTATCATTTGTATATTTGGCGGTATTTTTAAAGTGATCGGAACCTTTCTTGGTTATGATATGTCATTTATCATCGTCCAGTTTGCCGGAAGATCTTTTGGACCATTTATAACACTTGTTATCAGTTTGTTTATGGGAGCACTACTTGCCGGTCTTGGTGTTGTTTCCTGGCAACTTTTAAAAGCGTATATCGCTAAAGTATCAGACACCAAAAGATACCTTGAGTTATAGTTTGCACCATAAAAACTTTCATTAGGATAATATGTGCTTTAATTTAAAAAGAGCGGTATTACCGCTCGCTTTGTACTTCTTCGATAGCTTCGATGATCTTGTTTCTGAAGCCGTTTTCTTCAAGTTTGATGATACCTTTGATCGTTGAACCTTTAGGTGAAGAGACAAGATCTTTTATTTGAGCAGGGTGTCTGCCATCTTGAATCATCGTTGCCGTTCCAATCAGCATCTGGCTTATTATCTCATAGGCCATCTGACGGTTTAGACCATATTTGACCGCGGCTTCACTTAAAGCTTCGACATACATGGCACTGTAGGCTGGAGTACACCCGGCGATCGTTCCACCGATGCTCATGGTATCGGGTGTGAGGTAGTAGATCTTGGCAATCGGTGTAAGCAGCTCATTAAAGGTCTTGAGATCTTCTTCTTTTAGATTATTGGTGATATCGGCGACAAAGACACCTTTAGCTGAGCCGACACAGACATTGGGAACGGCGGCAATGATGTTTACCTCGGGAAGTTCTCTTGCAAATTCCGGACTTCTGAGAGTGGAGATGACCGAGATGACAAACTTATCTTTATCAAGTCCTTTTAAGACGTCTTTGACTTCAGCGAAGTTATGAGGCTTTACAGCCAAAAATATGATATCGGCGTTTTTTGCGATATCCTCATTGGTGGAAGCCTTAATACCATAGCATTCACAGTTTTTTAAGAGCTTGTCTTTGTGGACTGCTGAAGCGTAGACGTTTTCTTTTTCAACGACTTCCATCTTTAAAAGTCCTTCCAAGATCAGTTGCGCGATCTCACCAAATCCGATAAAACCTATCTTTTTTTGCATACTTTAGCACCCTTTCTATTCTGCTTGCATAGTATCATACTTTTGTCTTTGAAGCTATGGCCTAAACCATTTATAATCATCTGTAAGGGGAGGGTTGAATCATGAACGAAAACAGAATCAGAAAATATGCCAAGGTCTTACTAAAGGTCGGAGTCAACTTACAAAAGGGTCAGATCTTACTCTTACAGACCAATACGGATGCTTTAGATATTGCCAGAGAGTTAACGAAACAAGCTTTTGAAATGGGAGCCAAAGATGTCATCGTTCATCTTGAAGATCCCTACATCGAACATTTCCGAGCCAAGTATGGTTAAGTTCAGACACTTGGAGAACTTCCCAATTGGAAAAAGGAATCACTAGACTATTACTTGCGTCAGGAT
>CALUZL010000112.1 GCA_944325295.1 uncultured Erysipelotrichaceae bacterium
CTACCGTCGGCGAAAAGACGGCTTTTGGTGATGTCAGCGGCGATTGTGAGGAAAAAGGGATCACAAATATGTCCAAAGCTCAAAGGACACGGTTAGCTTCAGGGTGTGAAGGTGTTAAAAGGACGACCGGTCAGCATCCGGGAGGTATCATCGTCATCCCTAAATACATGGATGTCTATGATTTCACACCGGTTCAGTATCCGGCAAACGATCCTTCAGCCAGTTGGCGAACGACGCACTTTGATTTCCACGAGATCCATGACAACGTGCTGAAGTTTGATATATTAGGCCATGTCGATCCGACGGCCATGCGCCTTTTACAGAATATTTCCGGCATCGATCCAAGATCGATTCCGATGAATGACGAAAAGGTCATGTCACTTTTTTCAAGTTCTAAAGCTTTAGGAATAATCGATGACCTGTACGATGAGCCGACCGGTGCTTGCGGTCTTCCGGAATTTGGCACGCGTTTTGTAAGAGGGATATTGGAACTCACAAAACCGCAGACTTTCAGTGACCTTATCCAGATTTCCGGTCTGTCCCATGGTACCGATGTTTGGAACAACAATGCCAAAGATCTCATTGAACAGGGGATCGCTTTAAAAGACGTCATCGGTTGTCGAGATGATATCATGATAACGATGCTCAAGTACGGCCTTTTGAGTAAAGATGCCTTTGATATCATGGAAAGGGTCAGAAAAGGTAAAGGACTCTTGGCAGAGCAAGAAAAGCTGATGATCGAACACGGTGTACCGAAATGGTATATCGATTCATGTAAAAAGATCAAATACATGTTCCCGAAAGCACATGCGGTAGCTTATGTAATAATGGCGGTCAGGATCGCCTGGTTTAAGGTATATCACCCCGAATACTATTATGTATCTTATTTCTCTTTACGCTGTGATGCTTATGATATCGAGATCATGACCAAAGATATCCGCCAGATAAAGGCACGTATGGATTATCTGCTCGGAAAGATGTACTCTAACGACCCGGCAAATCAGGCTTCAAAAAAGGAAAGAGATCTCTACGATACTTTAGAGATATGCTACGAAATGAAAGCTCGCGGCTATAGTTTGACCAACATCGACATCAACCGGTCACTGGCGACTGATTTTTTGGTCAATCCGGAAAATAATCACGAGATAATACCACCGTTTAAAGTAATAGACGGTCTTGGCGACAACGTTGCCGAAAGTATCGTAAAAGCGCGCTCAGAGAAAGAGTTCATTTCAAAAGAGGATCTTTTAAACCGGACCCTTTTATCCAAAACGCTGCTAAAACGTTTTGACGATCTTTCGATATTAGATGGCTTGGATGAATCCAATCAGGTTTCTTTGTTTTAGGAGGTGAAAGATATGAATGAGACGATTCAAACGATTTTAAACAGAAGGTCGGTAAGACAATTCACACAGGAAAAGATCGCGAAAAGTGATCTTGAACTGATCGTTGATTGTGCGTTGCATGCGCCAAGTGCCATGAAAAGCGATTACTGGCATTTTACAGTCATCAGTAATGATGAACTGATAAAAGAACTGGTCGGTATCATGCAAGATCTTTTGTGCAAGCCGGAGTATGACATGTATAAACCGCAAGCACTGATCATTCCCTCGACAAAGCGTGACTATCGCCTTGGTGTCGATGACAATGCCTGTGCCCTTGAGAATATTTTCTTGGCTGCAAAAAGTCTTGGCATCGGAAGTGTCTGGATCAATCAGTTGCGTGATTTTAATGATGCGGATGCCCTGAGAGCGTTTTTAGATAAGCTCATGGTTCCCAAAGATCACATTGTCTACGGAATTGCAGCTCTCGGTTATCCGAAAAATGATCTCTCACCCATCAAAAGGGAGGGAACATACAGCTACTTTGAATAATCGTGTGATGGTCTTCTTTATGAAGATCATCTTTTTTTAAAATAATTTAGGAAAAATGTTATTCAATGCCTTCTTTAGTATATGAAGAAAGGAGGTAGTGAACATGCGCCGCATCTTAGTCGAGATGGATGAAGTTCTGAAAACGGCAAATAAGATAGACAACGCCAAAGAGGAATACCAAAGGTTGTACAATGAACTGTACAGTCAGGTTGACCGTTTAGGAAGTTCATGGCAAGGAAGAGACAATCTTGCGTTTACGACGAAGATCAAATCATATGAAGATGATTTTCGCCGTATCGCCATCATTATGACTCAATATAGTGATTTTTTGCGCAACAGCGCAAAAGCCTATGAGAGTACTCAAAATGAGTTGTACAACCAGGCTAATCGTTTAAAAGCATAAAAAAGGAGGTGACAGAATGAATAGCTTGAAGATTACTCTGGCAGAGGTCAAAAACTGCAGTGATGAGTTAAGAAGGCTCAACGCCAGCCTTGACAGTGTGTTGCAAAGGGCTCGTGACGACATGCGCACCTTGAGCGCTGTTTGGCAATCAGATGGTTCGGAAATGATCAGGCAGCGCTTTGAAAACTTTTCACAAAAATTCACTCAAGAGCGTGAAGTGATCGAAGAGTATGCGCGTTTTCTCGATCTTGCAAGCACTTCCTATGATTCTTTAGAAGCAACGATCACCGAGAATGCGTCGAGTTTTATCTAGGTCTTTAAGACTTTTGGGCACGATCTTAATTATAGTTACTTGCGCCGGATGCTCAAACAGTCAAAAGAACTATACTAATCTCGAATGGCTTTGCGATCTTGCAGTGATGGCAGGGATCCAAGAAGAATCAAAAGAAAACTATTTTCCTTTCGAAAATGATGAAAACTCTGATTATATAGCCGGCCTTGTAAGCTGGGAGGTGATCAGAGCAGGCGATGAAATCGATCCGAGTGCAAACTTGAATCGCGATTTCATGGCTTACACTTTGGCTAATTTGATCGCTAAAGATGATGTCGAAAAGATCTATGTCAAAGATATTGAAGA
>CALUZL010000113.1 GCA_944325295.1 uncultured Erysipelotrichaceae bacterium
CAACCTTGAGGACCTCTTTAAATACCTCTACCAAAGCGTCTTTGGCCCGGGCCATCTGAAAGCTGGTATCGTCACTTTGAAAGAAGACATCCAAAAGGAGTATAACGATCAAACTGATCATCTTGAAGATATCGACTATATCGGTGATGACCTTGTGCGTTTACCCCTGAGTTTTATCGCCAAAGGTCTTGACCCGATGACCATTGCCAAGCTTTTGTGCTTGAGCACTAAGGATGACGGCTCGATCTTAAAGCTTGAAGCTTCCCTCAAAGAGCTCCAAGAGCTCATAAAAGAGCACCTTGTCCCCTTTAGTTGGGAAGATTATCTAAAAGAAGTGACCAAGTGGAAAGAAAACGGTTATGCTCCACCCCACCACTCCGCCCTCTTTAAGGAAACCTATCATCCTTCCTATCGGCTCATCAAAAAGGACTATCTGCGATACATCCCGCTCTTTATAAAGATCGACAGTGCTCATAAAGATCTGGTCGTTTCGATCGATGGGCCAAGCGGCAGTGGGAAGTCGACGCTTGGGGCTTTGCTTTATGAAATCTATGATTGCACGCTCATCCACCTTGATGACTTCTTTTTAAGAGCACAACAGCGCACAAAAGAGCGTCTTGAAGAGCCGGGCGGCAATATCGACTACGAGCGCTTTGAAAAAGAAGTCCTGATCCCGCTTCAAAAGGGCGAGGATCTGAACTATCGACCCTTTGATTGTCAAACGATGAAGCTTGCCGATCCCGTGCGCCTTCCAAAACACTCACTCACCATCATCGAGGGCTCCTATGCCCTGCATCCGCGTTTTCAAAGATACTATGACTATAAAGTCTTTTTAGACATCGAGAAAGCTCAACAGACGATGCGCATCCAAAAGCGAAACGGTGCCCTTGCAAACCGTTTTTTCAACGAGTGGATCCCCCTTGAAGACAAATACCACGAAACCTTTAAGATCCGTGAGCATTGTGATTTAATTATCTGATCTTGGTCTAATGTGCTAGAATAATACATACCTATGAAGATAACGATCTTAGGTGCCGCTTCCTTTATCGGTACCAACCTGACACTTGCCTTAAAAAAAGAAGAGGCGATCGAAATAAAAGCGATCGATCAGGATCGTACTTTTTTCAGTGCAGATATTGATAAAGATTTGATCGTGATTGACCCTTTAAATGCCGATAGCGATTATGATGCGCTTTTAAAAGATCAGGATATCGTCTTTCATCTGCTTTCAAGCAGTGCTCCTTCAAATTCCAATCAGGATATCGCCAAGGAACTGACTTACAATATCGATCTTTCCTGCAAGATCTTGGAAGCTTGCGTGCGTCAGAGCGTAAAGCGGATCATCTTTGTCTCTTCGGGCGGGGCTTGTTATGGAAATAAGGCGTGTCCGATCAGGGAAGATGCTTCCTTAGATCCGATAAGTGCTTATGGCACTCAAAAGGTAGCGATCGAAAAACTCTTGTATCTTTATGACTACCTCTACGGACTGGATCATCGCATCATCCGTTTAGCCAATCCCTTTGGACCCCATCAGCGTCCAAACGGTCGCTCGGGCGTGATCACAAATTTCATAGCCAAGGCCCTCAAAGGTGAAGAGATCGTCGTCTTTGGCGATGGCCGTATCGTTCGCGATTACATCTATATCGACGACGCCGTGCGCATGATCAAAAATATTGCCCTGACCGATCTCAAAGACAAGATCTTCAATGTCGCCAGCGGCAAAGGTGAAGATATCCTTACGATCATCAAGATCTTAGAGGCATACTTTGGTGATCTGCGCGTTTCATTTAGAGAAAGAAGGAAGGCCGATGTGTCTGTCAATTACCTCGATACTTCTTTGTATCACAGTTATTTCGATGATGAGTGTCTGTCTTTAAAAGAAGGCATCGAAAAGACCATCGACTATTTCAAACTTCACTTATAACTTTTCGATACTGCTGATCCCGCCAAGATACTGACAAGAATCAGCACTGACATCTATGGCTTTTTGAACGATATCATCAAGATCGTCTTTGGTGAGAGCGGCGATCTTTTTCTTTTTATCGAGGAAGGTACTTATGGCGCTGCCAAAGAAGATATCACCTGCTCCGGTCGTATCTTTGACTTCAACGCTCTTGCCGGCAAATCTGGCCTCGTAGTCCTTACTGATGTAGCCAGCCCCATCGGCGCCATAGGTTATAAAAGTCAAAGGGATACTCAGCGCTTTCAATTTAGCGATCGCCTTTGCTTCATCGTCCTCTTTGAACATAAAAAGCAACTCTTCGATACTGATCTTGGCGATATCAGCCTGTTTTAAGGCTTCAAGGAGCTCAAAACGGGCCTCATCGAGATCATCCCAGAGCGCTTGGCGCAAGTTGGGATCGTAGATGATCGTTTTACCCTTGGACTTGCCATGGGCGATCAGCGTCTTGATGGTGCTTCGAGTCGGATTCTTGCTGAGACCGACGCCGCCATAATAGATGAGCTCGTGATCAGCGATCGCTTCAAAAGAGCACTCCGACAACTTTAAGGTACTGTCGGCTCCCGGTTTGCGGCTGAAGCTGAAATGGCGATCGTTGTCTTCATCGAGGATGACAAAGGCCAAAGTCGTAGTGACATCATCGGCCAAGACCAACCCATCGCAATTTATCCCAAGTCTCACCAGTGTTTCTTTGAGCGTCTTTCCGAAATAGTCGTTTCCGACTTTGCCCATAAACGAGACTTGCTTGCCAAAATGGGCCAGACAGGCTAAAAAGTTGGCCGGAGCACCTCCGGGATTGGCTTTAAGGGTCGGATACTCATCAT
>CALUZL010000114.1 GCA_944325295.1 uncultured Erysipelotrichaceae bacterium
ATTGAAAGAGATCCCCAAAAAAGTGAGCGGCCTTGAATTTGTTAGAGCCTATGATCGGCCAATCGAATGTTATAAAAAAGGAGTGTCAAAAGGAGTGGCCGTAGCTTGGGTTGCTAAAAGACTTGGCATCGAGATGAGTGAAGTCATGGCCTTTGGCGACAGCGATAACGATATCCCCATGATCAAAGAAGCGGCCATCGGTATCGCTATGGGAAATGGTGAAGATGAAGTCAAAGAAGCAGCCGATTACGTGACTGCGGCTTGTGATGATCTGGGGATCGTCAAAGCCTTGAAACACTTTGAGATCATTTGATTTTAAAAGGTCCAAACGGACCTCTTATTTTATTTTTTCTTTGATGACTTTCACAAGATGGTCGGCACACAAGCCGTATTTTTCAAGCACGTCTTTGGCTTTGCCACTGCTGCCAAAGACATCGTTAAGACCGAGGGGATAAAGCGGGTTTGTCGGCGCCTTAGAAGCTGCTTCCGCTATCGCTCCATACAGTCCGCCGATGATGCTGTGCTCTTCAAAAGTGAAGTTGTACTTGTGGGCTGCGATCAGATCGGTTACGCCCTTTTCATCGAGCGGTTTGATGCTGACGACTTCACAGACTGTGATATCGATACCTTCTTTCTTTAAGATGGCAGCTGCCCTTAGAGCTTCTTGAACCATCAGCCCGCAAGCGAAGACGCAGATGTCCTTGCCTTTGTTTAAAACGCGGACTTTGTCAAAGTCAAAGGTACTGCTCTCGTCGTAGATGTCTTCGCTTTTGCCCCTTTGCATCCTGACATAACAGGGACCGTCGATCTTGGCGACATGTCTTATAAGGGCTTTAGTCTCATAGTAATCCGAAACGACATAGACGCGCATATTGGGCAAGGCGCGCATGATGGCGATATCGGCGATCGCCTGATGACTGGCACCATCTTCACCGACACTGACGCCGGCATGTGTTGCACAGATCTTGACGTTTAGCTTGGGATAGGCGATCGAGTTGCGGATGATCTCATAGGGACGACCACTCGCAAAGACGGCAAAGCTTGAGGCAAAGACCAATTTACCGCTGACAGCCATACCGGCAGCCATACCCATCATGTTGGCTTCGGCGATCCCGGCATTGAAATGACGTTTGGGGTCGACTTTTTTGATCTCAGCCGTCTTTGTCGATTTGGAAAGATCGGCATCAAAGGCCACGACGTTTTTATCTAAAGCAGCGAGTTCTTGCAAGATCTCGCCATAAGCTGCTCTGGTCTCATGCAACATCTCAGATCACCTCCTCAGATAGCTCAGTCATCGCTTCTTGATACTGCTCAGCATTTGGGGCAACTCCATGCCATTGGGCCTGTCCTTCCATAAAGGAGACGCCTTTGCCTTTGATGGTATAGGCAATGATCATCGCCGGTCTGTCATCGTCTTTTTCGATCGCTTTAAAGACGCTTTCGATGTCATCGAAATCATGACCGTCACACTCATAGACCCTAAGACCAAAGGCTTCAAATTTTTCTTTAAATGGTGTCGGATCCATGACTTCTTCGATACGTCCGTCGATCTGAAGGTCGTTATAGTCAAGGATATAGACAAGATTATTCAAATGATAGTTATGGGCAGCCATAAGTGCTTCCCAGACGAGGCCCTCTTGGCATTCGCCATCGCCGACAAGGCAATACACGCGATAGGGCACACCGTCAAGTTTATTGGCCAGGGCCATGCCGACAGCTACCGATGCCCCCTGGCCTAAAGAGCCGGTCGACATATCGACACCCTTTAAAAACTCCATGCTCGGATGGCCTTGAAGTTTAGAGCCGATCTGCCTGAAGGAAGTTATGTCCTCTTCAAGCAAGCCCATTTCATCCAAGATACCATAGAGGGCTGGCGAAGCGTGGCCTTTGGAAAGGACAAAACGATCCCGGTCTTTACTTTCAAGGTTGTCTTTATTCACATCCATGACTTCATAGTAGAGATAGGTCAGGATATCAGCAGCGCTCAAAGATCCCCCGGGATGACCGCTTTGCGCTGCATAGACCATCTCGATTATCTTCTTGCGCACATTTCTGGCGTGTTTTTTTAACTCTAATTTATCCATAAGCACCTCTTTACCTAGATGATAACATTTCCCCGCCTACTTGTGAAAGTAAATAATACTGCACAATCAGATTTCTTCAAATTGTGAATTGTAGAGTTTGGCATAAAAACCGTTTTTGGCAAGCAGTGACTCATGATCACCGACCTCCACGATATCCCCATCATTTAAAACGATGATCTTGTCGGCGTTTTTTATTTTTTATAGGCGGTGAGCGATCACAAAAGAAGTCCGACCGCGCATCAGATCTTCCATGCCCTTTTGGATGAGCTCTTCGGTGCGGGTATCGACCGAGGATGTCGCTTCATCAAGGATCAGGATCTTGGGATCTTTCAAAAAGGCGCGAGCGATCGTCAAAAGTTGTTTTTGACCCTGAGAGATCGCTGATGATTCTTCATTGATCTCAGTATCATAGCCCTTGTCTAAAGTTTTGATGAAGTGATCGACATGGGCCAGTCTTGCCGCCTTTTGGACTTCCTTTTCACTGGCATCCTTTTTGCCATAGCGGATATTGTCACCGATCGTACCGCTATAGAGCCAGGCATCCTGCAGGACCATTCCGAAAAGTGAGCGCAGATCATGCCTTGTAAAGTCGTTTATGTCATGACCATCGATCAGGATCTTTCCGCTATCCAAGTCATAAAAGCGCATCAAAAGCTTTACCAGTGTCGTCTTGCCGGCACCGGTCGGACCGACGATCGCAATATTTTCACCGGCCTTGACCGCTAAAGAGAAGTCGTGGATGATCGTTTTATCGGGATCGTAGCCAAAGCGGATGTGCTCAAAAGTGACATCGCCCCTGATCGTGATCTTATCATCTGTATCATAGATGCTTACCGGATCTTTGACATCTTCTTTTTCACTTTGGGCATTCAGGACTTCAAAGACTCTTTCGGCCGCAGCACTCATCGCTTGCAAAACGTTTAAGAGCTGCGCCGCTTGCGTTATCGGTTGATTCAACTGTCTGACGTATTGGATAAAGGCCTGAACGTTACCGATCGTCATTTTGGAAGCGATGACTTCCAAGCCACCCACAAGGCACACTAAGACATAACCGAGATTTCCCAAAAGATTGGTCGCCGGCTGCATGATGGCTGCCATGAATTGTGATTTGTAAGCCGTCTTATAAAGCTCTTCATTGAGCTTTTCAAAATCAGCTTGCGCTTTTTTCTCATAACCGAAAGTCTTGACGATGACATGACCAGAATACATCTCTTCAATATGACCGTTGACCTTGCCAAGATAGGCCTGTTGAGCATAGAAGTACTTTTGGCTCTTAGAGACGATAAAAAGTGCGATCAAGCCGGAAAACGGAACGATCAAAAGGGCGATGACCGTGAGCTTTAATGATATCGTGACCATCATCCATAAGACACCGATGACCGTGACGATCGCTGAAAGGATCTGCTGGATCGACGAATTCAGATTGGCAGCGATATTGTCGACGTCGTTTGTGACCCGCGACAGGATCTCGCCATGGGTCTCATGGTCAAAAAATTTAAGGGGCAAGGTGTTGATCTTTTCCGCTATCTCTCTTCGCAAACGATAAGAGATATTTGTCGAGATATAACTCGTGTTGAAGTTGGCCAAATAATTTAAAAGGAAAGAGGCCAGATACATAAACGCAAGGATCATAAGGATCTGAAAGATAGCGGCATAATCGATACCACCGGTCCCGTTTAGTTTATCGGTGACACCTTCAAAAAGTAAAGTCGTAGCTTCACCCAGGACTTTTGGTCCAAAGATAGAAAGGATGCTGGCGCCGATCGTCAAAACCATGACGATAGCGATCCGAAGATAATAGGGCTTTAAATAGCTGAAAAGCTTAAACATCGTCCCTTTAAAGTCTTGTGGTCGCTCTTTTATCCTGTTTGGTCTAGGCATCGGCTAACTCCTCCCCATTTAACTGCGATGCAGCAATCTCTCTATAGACTTCACAGGTCTTGAGTAATTCGTTGTGCTTGCCGATACCGGCGATCTTGCCCTCGTCCAAAACGATGATCTTGTCGGCATCGCGGATAGTTGCGATCCTTTGGGCCACGATGAAAACCGTCGCCTTTTTTTCGCTGACCAGATCATTTAAAGCCTTCCTGAGCTTTTTATCCGTCGCGTAATCGAGAGCGCTGAAAGAATCATCGAAGATATAGATAGATGGATCTTTAGCCAAAGCTCTGGCGATCGATAGACGCTGTCTTTGCCCGCCGGAAACATTAGTCCCACCCTGGGTTATCGGGGTATCGAGACCTTGACTGTTTTCGGCTACGATCTCTTGTGATTGGGAGATCTCTATTGCTCTTTGGAGCATTTGTGTCGAGACTTCTTTGCCAAATTCGATGTTTGAGCGGATCGTACCACTGAAAAGAAGGGCTTTTTGAGGGACATAGCCGATCTTTTCGCGAAGGTCAACTTGTCGGTACAGACGGATGTCATTTCCGCCATAGGTGATCTTGCCCGCGGTCACATCGAAAAGCCTGACGATCAATTTGACAAGCGTCGATTTCCCACTGCCGGTCGAACCGATAAAGGCGACGGTTTCATTGGGCTTAGCATCGAAAGTTATATCTTCAAGGACACACTCATCGGCACCCGGATAAGCAAAACTGACATTTTCAAAGGCCAAGGTCATATTGCCCTGGGGCATAGCGATGGGATCTTTTATATCCTTGATACTGTAGTCGGTATCTAAAACTTCAAATATCCGCCTAACGCTGACTAAGGCGCGCGGGATCATGATCCAGATCATCGCCACGATCATAAAACTCATGATGACCTGCATCGCATATTGGATGAAAGCCATGATCTCACCAACCGAGATCACATTGATGTCGACAAAGCTTGCACCAAACCAGATGACAAGGACCGTGACCATGTTCATCACAAACATCAAAAGCGGCATCACAAAAGACATCACTCTGGACACGAAAAGATCAGTCCTTCGATACTCATCATTGACACCATCAAAGCGTTTTTCCTCAAGCTTTTCACTGCCAAAAGCTCTGATCACTAACATCCCATCCAAAAACTCGCGCATGACCCTATTGAGGCGATCGACAAGTCCCTGAATCTTTTGAAATTTGGGCATGGCGATGACAAGTGTCGCCAACATCACGATCGAGATAAAAGTCAAAGCGACGACTAAGATCCAGATGAGATCGGGAAAGCGCATGACTTTGCTGATGGAGACAATACCCATCATCGGTGCGATCAGGATTATCCGACACAGCATCTGGATGAGCTGCTGCAGTTGAGTTACGTCGTTTGTCGTTCTGGTGATAAGCGAGGAAGTCGAAAACTTGTCCATGTCACTGTTAGAAAAACCTTCGACCTTCTTGAAGATGTCTTTGCGGATATTGGCAGCAACTCGGGCGGCAAGTTTAGTCGCCAGATAAGTCGAGATGACCTGTGTCAGGGCACAGAGCAGGGCTATCCCCAACATCAAAAGACCGCTGTTTAAGATGTAATTTGTCTGCAATGTACTCAAAGTGACACCGCAAAGAGCGTATTCGTCGCGAAGATAAGTCTTGGCCATTGCTTCAAAGCTTGACTCTTGTCCCCTTAAAGTTTCATCGAGCATCAAGGCAAGTGCCTCAGCATTCTGCTCATTTACTTCGATATCGTTTTGTCTGGCAAGGTTTGCATATATAAACGGTTCAAGTTCAATCTTGGCGAGATCTTTATCATAATCTTCTTTGAGGACATAGCTTGAAGTCGCAAAGTTTACTTCGATCCCATCGATCAGTGCCTTTTCACCTTTTTCATAAGACTTGTAGGCAGAAGTGAATTTCGCTGCGTCCGCATCTTGCATAAACTGAGCCATGGCCTCATAGGTCTTAGCACTTAAGACCTTGGGCAGACTGTCTTTGATACCGCCATACTGGATCCCGTTTGTCACGATATCGCTCATTCGATCCGGCAGCGTCAGATCGAGCTGGACCTGCGCGTAAGTGAGGGCGATGATAACTAAAAAAACGAGCCAGAACGGTCTTAGATATCTTGCGATATTCTTGAAAGTCTTCATAGCTCAGTATTTTATAGCGACTTGTCTTTTTGTTCAATGATATGGCTGCAATTTAGCACTTGTTTATCACTCGCGATGGTCGATCTTATTGGCCTCAAAGAAGGCATCGTTTGTCTTTTTGGGATGATGGAAGACCCTCCGACAAAAGCCGATGATCGGATGAAAGTGCGGATTGATCAGACCGGTCAGCGCGATAAAAAGCCATGCAACAATACAGAGCACCAAAAGTAAGACAAAGCCAAGGCCCTCATGGAAATACATAAGGATCGCCGCCAGGCCAAAAGCGATCGTTATTCCATACAGAAGCAAGACCGTATTTCGATGGGAGAGGCCGATCTTATACATCAGGATGTGATGCAGGTGCAAACGGTCGGCTTGTGAGACCTTTTGCCCTTTGAGTTTTCTTCTGATGATCGCAAGACAAGTATCGGCAAGCGGGATGAAAAGGACGATGATCGGAAAGCCCAGAGTGATGAAAGTCGAAGTCTTAAAGCCCAAAAGGCCAAGACAGGCGATCATATAACCTAAAAATAAAGCTCCGCAATCGCCCATAAAGATCGAGGCCGGATGAAAATTATAAGGTAAAAACCCGCCGATCGCCCCGACCAAGATCAAAGCGATGACGCAGATATCACGCCGCCCCATAAAAAAGCCCAAAAGACCGATGACACAAAGGACGATGAAACTGATCCCCCCGGCCAGACCGTCAAGTCCGTCGATGAGGTTTACCGCATTGGCGACACCGACGATCCAGACAAACGAGACCAGAAAGGACACCGGGGCGATATTGAATTCAAAGCCCAGGATATTGATGATGCCAAGCTCGATATTGCCTCCCAAAAGCGGTACCAGAGCTCCGGCCATGATAAACAAGAGTTTGATAAGCGGTCTAAGGTCGAAGATATCGTCGAGCACACCACCCAAAAAGACGATGAGACCGCCGATGAGGATGGCATTGATCGTATCGTCGGCACTCACTAAAAAAGACATTGCCATGATAAAGGCCAAAAAGATCGCCAAACCGCCAAAGCGCACGATCTTGCCATGATGAACAGTCCGATCGTTTTCCTGGGCATAGATCCCCAGATAAAAACCGATCCTTTTGGCGATGGGTGTGAAGATCAAAGACAGGATGAAAGCCAGACCAAAATACGGCAAAGCACCTAACACAAGATTCATTCAAACACCTCCGATCCAGTAAATTCTATCATTATCGGCCCATGATGACCATCATAAAATTGCCCAGAAGATAAGCGAGCGCCAAAGACAAGACAAAGTAAAGCACCTGAACCTCATAAGTTCGACCCTTGCGCATAAAACGGGCGAAGTCGATACCGTTTAAGGCATAAAGACAGATGCCAAAACAGACAAGATAGATGAAAAGATCGATGATCCTGTCTAGCGACATACCTCTCCTTTGATGATCCCACTTAAGATCTCTCGGTTTTCATCAAGGATCAGGAAATCGGCGCGATTACCTCTTAAAAGCTTACCAAAAGTCTTGGGTAAATCTAAAAGGCGATAAATATTCATCGAAGTGTAAGCGATAAGGTCGCTCAAAGAAAGATCAGTCTTCAAATCTTCATCGAGGTGATCACCGATAAAGATCAAACGATCAAAGGCGACATTTTTACACAAAAACTTGAGGCTGGCAATGGGCATATCTTTGATGTCGACCAAGACATAGGTATCATGGTCAAAGGCGTAATTGACAGGTCCGGGACGATAGGGATCATAGGGAGGCATGTCGTAGTAGAGCGGCCCGATCCCATCGACACCGATGCGCTCGATCATCTCTTCGCCGATCCTTGTATGGCCCAAGATGACCTTTACACCTTTTTGGCGCAGATCTTCAATATCATGCCTTTCGTTAGCGATCACAAGTTTGGCGTCTGCGTCGAATTCATTTTGGGTAAGATCGATAAAGGTTCCCAGATCTTCTTTGGTCAGGGCGTGGCTTGCACCTCTTTGCCAAAGACCTCTGACACTGCAAAAAGCCGGAATGATCATCTTGCCGTCAAGATCGATCGTCTTTATGGCGAGATCTTTGTCACGACTGTAGATATCAAATATCTTTCCGTCTTTGATATGCAACGAAGCCTTAAGAAATACCTTTCTTTCATCGACATAGATGTCGGCATTTTTAAGCAGTAATTCACTCATATTAACTCCTGTAAGGTCCTATTGACCATGTTCCAAGACATCGACGATCCGAGGCAGGACTTGTTTTTTACGGGAGACGACCTCCGGGGCATAGCCGTTATCGTCAATAATCCCGCTCATCGCCTTCTTAAAGACGTCGCTCTTTGGCCCGTCACACATAAAGAAGGAACCGCTGCCGCTGGCGATCGTAAACATGACTACCAAGATATCGTACTTGTTCATCATGCAAAGCTCGCTTAAGTAAACGCTCATCTTATCTTTAACCTGATAGAATTCATCATCACTTTTGCAAGTCGTTTGCGCAATGCCGACTTTAAGACCAGAGAGATCGAACTCTTTGAAGTCGTTGTAGACGATCTCGATGTTGCGCTTGGCAAGCAAGGACTCACCCGATGCGACAAGGCCCTCGTAAAGCTCATCAGCTTGACATCCGGCAATACTTTCAAGATCTTTGGCGATGGCGATATCGAGATCGGTCGTCGTCGGTGACTTGAAGTTGAGAGTATCGGCCAAGATCCCACCAAGCAGTAACCCGGCCATATTCTTATCGATAGTGACATTGTTTTCTTTGTATTTTAAAGCGATGATCGTACAGGTCGCCCCAACTTGCATAGTCGTGATATTGATCGGTCCGGATGTCTCAAAACCACCAAAGCGGTGGTGATCGACAACTTCGACGATCTCACCGTATTCGATATCGTTGATACTCTGACCGGCTTCGTTGTGATCGACTAAGATAAAGCGCTTCTTTTCGTATTCCAAAAGATGTTGGCGCCCGATCGAGCCGATGATCTGACCTTTGTGATCAAGAACCGGGTGAGAATTAAAGCGAGAACTGGCCATCTTGAGCTGCGCTTCGTCGACAGTGTTGCGGCTGCTGAAGGAGATGACGCGCTCTTTGGGCGTCATGATCGTCTTGACGGTCGGCGCTTGGAAGATGAGTTGTGAGACTAAAAGCGGTGACAGTTTTGTCGCGATGACGCTGATAGCGCTGTCCTTAGCTTTTTTGAGCGTGCGCTCATCGACCCAGCTTTCCCCGACAACGATCATCAGGGCGATCCGCTCATCGAGACACTTCCTTTGGATCTCCGGACTGTTGTCGGTAACGACGATGCTGTGTTTTGTGATCTCGGTCTCATAGTTTGGATAAAAGATGACCGTACCATCGGTAAAATAGCGCTGACTGTCGTACATTATCTGCGCTTGCAGGGTCTTGACGATATTTTCAAAAGTAGCGCTGGCAACCATTTCCTTGAGCTTTTCATCGTCAAAGGTCCAAAGTGCCGTCAGATCATCGATCGCCACGATACCTTCCAAATGATTCTCCTCATCGGCGACAAAGATGCTCTGATGGTTCTTCTTTGACAACATCAGATCCAAAGCTTCCTTGATCGTCAAAAGGGGCGAAACCAGATAGGGCTTATCGAGATCGAGCTCCTTTAAGATACACTTGGCACTGAACAGATTGAGCGGCTCATCGAATTCAAAGCGTTTTAAAAGATATTCGCTCTCGCTGTTGACACCGCCAAGCCTTCCGGCGATGGCATCGATACCCAAAGCGTTTTTGAGTTTGCTGTAGGCAATAGCGGATACGATGGAATCGGTATCCGGATTTTTATGGCCTATGATGTAGATCGGTCTACGCATAATAATCCTCCGGGTATGGCAAATAGGGGAAACGATCCGTCAGGTCGATGACCCGTTTTTTGATATCTTCAAGTGCTTTTTCATCATCGCGATTTCTAAAAGTCTCAAGGATGAGCTCTCCAACCATGATGAACTCTTCCCTTCCAAAACCTCTGGTCGTCATGGCCGGTGTTCCCAAGCGAATACCGCTTGTGATATTGGCTTTTTGCGGATCGTTTGGGATCGTATTTTTATTGCAGGTGATATTAACCCTGTCAAGCAAGACTTCAGCTTCTCTTCCGGTAATGGCAAGATTTCTTAGATCGACCAAAAGAAGATGATTGTCCGTCCCGCCGCTCACCAAGCGAAGACCGCCTTTGACAAGTGTCTCTCCTAAAACCTTGGCGTTGGTGACGACATTTTTGATGTATTCTTTGTATTCCGGTTTAAGATCCTCATAAAAACATTGAGCCTTGGCAGCGATGACGTGCATCAGTGGTCCGCCTTGCGAGCCCGGGAAAAGGCTCTTGTCGATCGCTTTGGCGTATTTTTCCTTGCACAAGATGATCCCGCCACGTGGTCCTCTCAGCGTCTTGTGGGTCGTGCTGGTCACAAAATCGGCATAAGGAATCGGCGACATGTGATAACCGGCAGCCACAAGGCCGGCGATGTGCGCCATATCGACAAAGAAATAGGCGTTTACTTTGTCACATATCTCTCTAAATCTTTTAAAATCGATCTCGCGGGCATAGGCGCTGGCTCCGGCAACGATCATCTGCGGCCGCTCCTTTAGGGCGATTTCTTCGACCAGATCGTAATCGATCAGTTCTGTTTTCGGATCGAGATCGTAACTGATCGCCTCATAAAGACTGCCGCTGAAATTTAACTTATAACCATGAGTCAAATGCCCTCCGCTTTTAAGACCCATGCCCAAGATCTTGTCGCCGGGCTTTAAAGCCGCCATGTAGACTGCCATGTTGGCTTGCGAGCCACTGTGCGGTTGGACATTTACATGTTCAGCTTTAAAGAGCTCTTTGAGGTACTCTTTAGCGATCTCTTCGACTTCATCGACGTATTCGCATCCTCCATAATAGCGAGCACTCGGATAGCCTTCGGCATATTTGTTGGTCAAGATCGAGCCCGTAGCTTCAAGTACCTCTTTTGATACGTAATTTTCCGAAGCTATCAGTTCGATATTGTGTCTTTGTCTTTGATACTCTTTAGCGATAGCTTTAAACAATCTCTCATCCCGCATAATACACCTCTTTCAGTTCCTCTTTACTGATTATTCCCTCGCGCAAGATCAGAAGTTCTTCTCCACTCACATCGACAATCGTTGAAGCGAGCGAACTTTCAGCATCCTTGCAGACGATCAGATCGACCTTGCCAAAAAACTCCGCAATTATCTTTTGATATTCCTTGATGCTTGGCTCGCCAGACAGATTACAGCTTGTGACCAAGATCGGCTTTTTTAGTGTCTCGATTAGTTTTAGTATGTCATCATTCTTTGGCACTCTGATCCCGATCGTCTTAAAACCATTAGTCACATAATCAGCGATCAGTGAGCGTTTTTTAAAGATGATCGTCAAAGCTCCCGGACAGAATTTATCGACAAGCCGCTCTGATCTCTCATCGGTATAAGCTACCTTTTTTATCATCGATAGACCATCACACATCATCGGCAATGGCTTTTTCTCATCACGCCCTTTTATCTTTTTAACGCGCTCGATAGCTTCTTTGTCATCAAAAAGACAGGCCAGACCAAAGACGGTATCTGTTGGAAAAGCGATGACACCACCACTCATCAAAACTTCAACCATCTTGGAAATATCAAAACTATTTAAACAGATCGTATCCATATGGTAATTATACTTCATATCATCGCCTTTCGCTAAGCAAATACATAAAGTGTTTGTGGTATCATATAAATGATCTAAATCAATTATAAATGATATATCGCTTTTTATATTCCACACTTAGTTTACACGAACCCTCGGACACCTACAATTGACAATCAACTTACAAAAGGTGATAATATAATTGATTGTTGGGTGATAACACCTAAAGAAAAGAGGGATGGCAGTCCCTCTTTTTTTCGTACCGTCATCTTTAGAAAAAGCTAGATTACTTTTTCAATTCCTTGACGATCATATAGAGCATGACCATCGTAATTATTACGTTTAGGTCGAGTTCCATTGATTGCTAGGTGACAACGGTACGATCGGAAAGTATTATTCATGACTAATACCTTCGAAATAATTATATCAAATACCCCCTTATTAAATTAGTAAAAGTATAATAAGGGTAAATTATGAAAAATAGAAAGTTTGGATATATCGTTGAATTAGGCGAGTCGTGCTTAAGGTAGAAACTCTAAAATCGACAAGGCAATTCAGCTTTGATCGATTTTCTAATGGTAGAAGAACAAAAGTATCTAATAGTCGAATGTTCGCTTCCGCTGAAGCAGCTTATGTCTTCGTAAAAGTGTAAAAACCCCTGTCCTTTCAAAAGAAGAGAACAGGGTAAGAAAGAAAATATTAGCTATCTTGTCGCCGTATCAACGATTATTGCCGAATAACCTTTTACCATACAAGCTTTAGTTTTTTCATTCCAATACCAATCTTCACCATATTTCTCTTCACAGGTAACGACACCATCTTTATTGGTATCATATGGATCATAGACTTTTTCTGGTTTATTATCAGATGATGGTTTAGTTGGTCTTGATGTATGATCACTATCACTTGCAGATGTATTTACATTAATAGAGAAAGTAGCTTTGGCACTACCGCCATCTGTCCAATACAGCACGGCTGTATGTTGTCCATTAGATAATGTGTTTAAATATGCTCCATTAAAAGTAATGATCGTTGATCCTTCTGTTTTTGAATAATTGCTTGAATCAACAACGCTTCCATCAACTTCAACGTGATCAAAGTCTTTATATTCGCCAGATCCTTTAATAGATAATTCACCAGACCCTGTCCATGTCTGGTTGTCACCTTCCACAATTACGTATGTAGCAGGTTTTGATTCGACTTCAGTCCCTTTTGCGACGTCGACACCATTAACAGTTACCGTACCTTCGCCATTATTAGTAACTTTCACGCCTTCAGGAAGTCCGGTTAGATCAACACTTCCGGATAAGATCTCTATCGTTCCGTTTCCATCAAGTTCTTTTGCTTTTTCATTGATCGTGTTGCCGACAGCATAACCAGTAGAACCGTTTTTAGAATACGAAGCCTCGGCTGATCCATCAATTGTATAATCAAATAATTCAGATATATTGCATGAAGAATTATCGATTATGGGTGTTGGACGTGTTTCAGGATCTAAAACTAAATCACCACTATTTACTATCATTTCAGCGCCATCAATATTTAAAGATGCGATAAATTTTCCGCTTTCTTGTCCACTTGCAAGACCAATAACAGACGGACTACTTAAAACCGCTTCTCCGTCACTATTATTGTATACATCTGTCGTATTAGAATAGCTGCCACCTTCAACATTTACGAATGCACCTTCATCACACCATATTGCATAATAACCCTTAGCGACTGCGGTACAATTTCTTAAAGTTACATTTGTAGAATTATAGATATTAAAGCCACCTATACAATTGAGGTCCTCTAGCACCGCGTTATCTGCGCCTATTGAGTCTCCCACAAATATGGCATAGTGCGAGTTTGTAGATTCAATCGTTCCGTTTCTAATAATATAATTAGCCCCATCAAATATAGGCGCCATATGTCTAAGCGTAAGTTTATGACCATTAAGATTTAAAGTTTTATTAGCGATATTAATAGTTTCGTTTTGTGAATACTTGCCTGTTAAATCTATATCTGCACCTAATGTAATTATTTCATATGTTTCGTCTTCTATATTTTGTACGAATTCATCTGGTGTTGAGATCGTTATCTCCTGAGCCACGATATTTATTGTCGTTAATCCAATGATTATCATTACCGACAATATAGACGTTAAGATCTTCTTCATTTGCTTTTCTCCCCCTTCTTAAAATGTATAAGAGAATGAACGCATTAAAAAAGACACTCTTGTCTTATATAGACATAAGTGCCTTATTAAAAGTATTCTCTTTTAAGAATATAGTCTTGACTACATAGTTATACTGCTCTGCTCTGCTCTGCTCTGCTCTGCTCTGCTCTGCTCTGCTCTGCGTAGCGTTGCAGTATTCTCTTGTAATGTCAAGCATTATTCCCATAGATATATATTAGCACAATGTGGTATTTAATGAACAAATGTCTTTTTGATCATTTTATTTAATCTTTTATCTGATTGGTACGCCAAAAGAAGAAAAGTCCCAAGGCAAACAAAACTACCAGTGAACCGACACCGATATTCATCTGGCCACTGACCTGAGCGACAAAGGATACTAGTGTCGTACCGACTAAAGATGCACCCTTACCACAGATATCATAAAGTCCGAAAAACTGTCCGCTTTGATCGGAAGGGATGATCTTGGCAAAGTAAGAGCGAGAGAGTGATTGGATCGCTCCTTGAAAAAGACCGACTCCGACCGCTAAGATCCAAAACTGGTATTGCTCGACCATAAAGATCGCATAGGCTGCGATACAAAGGTAAGCAAAGATGCAGACATAGATGAGCTTGTGGCTTTCGTATTTATTGGCCAGTTTACCAAAGGTGATGGCCGATGGGAAAGCGACGATCTGAGTCAAAAGTAAAGCCAGAAGCAATGATGTCGTATCAAAGCCTAAAGCTGATCCATAGGCCGTAGCCATATCGATGATCGTATAGACGCCATCGATAAAGAAGAAAAAGGCGACTAAAAACCAAAGGCACTTCGGGTTCTCTTTGAGTTCTTTAAAAGTTGCCAAAAGGCGTTTCAGACCTTTTATACCGCTGTTTTCACTGTCCTTTGCAAAGTGGACCTGTTTATAAGAGCGAAGCAGTGGCAAAGTCAAAAGGAACCACCAAAGGGCAATCAGGGCAAAAGCGATCATCATCGCCATGGTCTGCGTTATCCCAAAGCTTTCATACATAAGGACAAGTACCAGCGACAAGACAAAGGGTACACAACTGCCGATATAGCCCCAGGCATAACCGTTTGATGAGACCTCGTCCATCCTTTCGGGCGTCGTGACGTCGATCAGCATTGAATCATAAAGGACAAGGCTCACCGAATAGGCTGATTTTGCCAGGACAAACAACACCAAAAACCAAAGCCAATCCTGCATCATCCCCAAAAAGACACAACCAATGGCTCCGATCAAAACCGATACCATAAAAAAGATCTTCTTTCGGCCCTTATTGTCGGAAAGGGTTCCTAAAGTCGGACCCAAGATCGCAACGATCGCCGTCGAGATCGAGGTCGCATAACCCCAATAGGCCAGATAATCAACATCGGAGATCCCGGCGCTTCCGGCAAGAGAGTTAAAGTAGATCGGCATTATCGTCGACACCAAAAGCGTAAAAGCCGAATTGCCGACATCGTACAACACCCACTTTTTCTCCAAAGCACTCATTTTAAATTTCATATTCTTTCTCCCCTTTTAAGTCTAAAACGACGATATCCGCAGTCGGTGCATCATCAAAAGTCTGGTCAAACCTTTCATCGAGTTGACCCTGACCATTCAGATAACCGATGATATTGACTGCCAATTCCTTAAACAACAAAAGCGCCTTTACTTCAAGCTTATCGAGGCGCAGATCGCTGTCAAGACACTCGACTCTCTTATCCTTTATGACCAGATGATCTTTGAGGTCTTTGACATTTACTAGACTCATCAAAGTCGCAAGCACGGCTTTTTTGCGCGCATCAAAACAGACCAAAAGCTCATTGTAGTCCTTAGTCCCCTTTATAGCTTTATAGATGACATCTTCACTGAACTGTGGATAGAAACGGCTTATGATCTTGGCATTATACCTTGAAGGTTCGATCTTAAAGGCGACACCCTTTTTATCGTCGGTAGCCATGAGATGTCTTTCGTATTCGCTTTCGATGGCGAAGTGTGAAACTTTTGACACTTCCATCTTTTTGGCGATATAGGGATGATCGGTCGTATCTAGAGCGAAATGAGCGACAAATCCCAAAAGATAGGCTAGCATCGCTTCCTTGTCAGCGTTTTTAGCATAGATCGTCCGTGCCTTCTTAAAAAAGATCGAGGCACTCTCATGGTGTATGGTATTGCCATAGGCATTGACCTCGTTTCTTTTTAACGGTCTATAAAAAAACAAGATATCCGGACCATGGACACCGATATCATATAATTCACGGTTTTTCTGAACCGTCTTTTGTATACTGATACTTAGTTCCTTTAGTGCTTTGGCACCAAAACGGTAATGTGCATAACAAGCCGGCATGATATCACTTCCTTCTAACTTTTTTATTTTAACATGTTTAAAAAAGACTATTCTTTAAAAATGTGTGAAATACACTGATACTAAGGACATTATTCAAATTTTATCGATATCATACCTAAATGTGTTTTAGATGTGGCTCTTTTAGTTATAAACGGTATTATCTTCGCTCTTTGATATGACTTAAAGCCATGTCGAGGATCGTCGTCACATGATCGTCGTCAAGCGAGTAGTAGATGATCTTGCCATCACGTCTGGTCTTGACGAGCTTTTGACCCCTTAAAGTCATTAAGGCATGCGAGATGGCCGATTGGGAAAGACCCAAGATATAAGTCAGATCATTGACGCAAAACTCATTATGGTTTAAAGCGATCAGGATGTTGAGACGGGTATTGTCACCCATCGTCTTAAAAAAGGTTGTCACATCGTCAAGTTCATCTTCTTTTATCAGACTGTCTTTTACGACCTGAGCCTTGGGATCGTGGATCTTGATATCATTTTTACTCATGTCTATATTATAAAGCTTCTGTCAAGACTAGGAAATACCAGCTTATATCTTGACATATGCACATATATTCATATAATGAAGGTGTAACGGAGGGAATATCTATGAAAAAGACATACGAGATCGAAGTTGATTGCGCCAGTTGCGCCAACAAAATGGAAGATGCCGCCAAGAGCGTTGACGGCGTAAAAAGTGCAATCGTAAATTTCATGACACAAAAGATGATCGTTGAATTCGACGAAGGTTTTGATGCCAAAGCAGTTATGGACGATGTCTTGCGCGCTTGCAAAAAAGTAGAATCGGATTGCGAGATCTATCTGTAG
>CALUZL010000115.1 GCA_944325295.1 uncultured Erysipelotrichaceae bacterium
TCTGAGATAAGACGTCTTGACCTCAAAAGGATAGATCATCTCTTCAACACCTTCGGTATCGACTGCATCCAAAAGAGCTAACTGACGATCGAAAGTCACAAAATCCGCAATGATATCTTCGGCTTCTTTGTCGCTGAGCTCAAACATCAACATCCGTGCTAAATCTTTAACTTCTTTAATTTCCATTTTTGATCATCTCCATAAATTCTTCTTCCGTTATCGTTTTTATCACCAATTGGTGGGCCTTTTCAAGTTTACTGCCGGCATCTTTACCATAGATCACATAATCTGTTTTCTTTGATACCGAACCAGCGACATTTGCACCTAAGGATTCAAGGATCTGCGTCGCTTCCGCTCGGGTATAATGGTCAAGACTTCCCGTTAAAACACACGTCTTACCTTCAAAGATCGAAGGCTTTACTTCTTCTTTGAGCGAGCGCATATTGAGCCCGCATTCTTTAAAGGTCTCGATCATTTTGATGTTGTGGGGATCCCTGAAGAAGTCATATATCTCGTCAGCTGTTATCGGACCGATATCTTTTATCGTCTCAAGGTCACTCAAAGCGGCATTCATCAGGGCATCCATCGTCTTAAAATGCGCGGCAAGGATCTTAGAAGCTTTAGTGCCGACTTGCCTTATACCCAAGCCATTTATCAGATTGCTCAAATCATTACGCTTGGAAGTCTCGATCGCCTCAACGAGATTTTCGTAAGACTTACTTGCAAACTTGTCAAGTTTTAAGATCTCTTCCCTTTTTTCTTTCAATCGATAGATGTCTTCAAAGGATTTGAGGATACCGGCTTGGTAAAATTGCTCGACCCGTTTTTTTCCAAGTCCTTCAATGTCCATGGCTTCTCGGGAAGCAAAATGGGCAATACCTTCCGTCACTTTACTTGGACAATCGCTGTTTAAACAATAATAATTGGCTTCATCTTTAAAGCGATGGATCGCACTTGCACATATCGGACAAACTTTAGGAAAGGTGTAAGGTTTTTGGGAACCATCGCGGTCGTCAGTGATGACTCTTACGACTTCCGGAATGATGTCGCCCGCTTTGCGCACGACGATCGTATCATTGATCCGGATATCTTTCTCTTTTATAAAATCCTCGTTGTGCAAGGTCGCATACGATACCGTTGAGCCCTGGATCTTGACCGGATCAAAGCGGGCGTTGGGCGTACATTTACCCGTCCTGCCGACCGTGATAAAGATGTCATTGACCTTCGTCTTTACTTCTTGAGGTGGGAATTTATAGGCAATGGCCCATTTGGGGATCCGTGAAGTATAACCGAGCTCATTTTGGATATCATAGCGGTCGACCTTGATGACCATGCCATCGATCTCATAGGGCAATTCATCGCGCAGGGCGATCGTTGCCTCTATGTGTTTATATATATCGTCGACATCATTTAAGATCTTGTAGGTGTCGTTGATCTTGAAACCGAGCTTTTTGGCAAAACGTAAAGAACCGGAGTGCGTATCTGCATTGATATCGCCTGGCACATGATACCAGAATCCGTCAAGACCGCGCTTGGCGGCGATATTGGCATCTAACTGCCTGATCGATCCGGCAGCAGCATTGCGGGGATTGGCAAAGGGTTCAAGCCCCTCTTTAGACCTTTCCCGATTGCACTTTTCAAAAGAAGCCTTGGGCATATAGACTTCACCGCGGATCTCGTAGTGGCGATCATAGGGGATTCTTTTGGGTATCGATTTTATCGTTTTAATATTTGACGTCACATCTTCGCCCTCAATGCCGTTTCCGCGGGTGACGCCCATCTTGAGCTCACCGCCATCATAGATGAGGTTCATCGCCAAGCCGTCGATCTTGTATTCGACACAATAGTCGATCTTACCGTATACGTTTTCGATCTTTTTGAGCCAATCTTTAAGTTCCTCATACGAGAAGATATCGCCCAAAGACATCATCGGCCGCTCATGAGTTACTTTTTTAAATTCACTGAGCACTTCATAACCGACGCGGTTTGTCGGACTTTGCGGATCGTACTCTTCGGGATATTGTTTTTCTAATTCTTCAAGCTCACGAAACAGCATGTCGTATTCACTGTCGGAAATCGATGGTGCATCCAGAGTATAGTACTCATAGCTGTAGCGCTTGAGAAGTTCTCTGAGTTCAAAAAGTCTTTGCTTACTCATGAAAATAATTATAGCACCTATACAAATGAGATGTGAAAGATTTTAGAAACGAAAGGACGACAACCGTCGTCCCCTATCGTATATTTTTCGATATCTCATCAAAGAGCGTTTCATAAGATATCCGTTCTATGTGACATTCACCATTTTCATAGCAGTATTCTCTTTCCAAGTCAACCGCATCAAACAGACCTAAGAATCTCGTTATAGATTCTAAATCTTGGCGATCTTCAATATACATATTATCGAAGATCCGATATTTAAGACCTCTTTGATCTTCGTAGATGATATTGTAATAAACGTAAACTTGATAGTCACCACTGTAATCTTTATCGGGTTGACGGAAGTAATCGTACACCGTATTTTCAAAAGTGATAAAATCAGCTATCACATCATGATCACTAACCGTGAAAATATCGTGATCTCTGGCGATGTAATTGACACAATCCCCAGCGCAATAGACCGGACTTATCGCTACGTAAAAACTTGAGATCTCCATCTTTTTGACACTGCGATAAAACTGGTTGAGGCCAAAGCTGTCGGTAGCTGCAGAGATATTTGTGATCGTGGCCGACAGAGCCAGCGCTACGGCAAAGAGGATCATATCTCTTTTAGAGAACCTGATCTTGCGCCTGTAAACAAAGGTCATGATCAAATAAGCGATAAAGATCAAAATATAGAGCACTAACAACCAATAAGCATCGATATTGGCAAATCCTACTATCAGCATCATGCAGATCGTCACTGTTGCGATCACTAAAGGATAGGCAAAGATATTGGAAGAATTGGTCTCCGAAAACTCGGCTTTGCGCTTTCT
>CALUZL010000116.1 GCA_944325295.1 uncultured Erysipelotrichaceae bacterium
AAAGATCATCGGTACGATCTTAATCGTTATAGGAGTACTTATCTTCATACTCTTTCCTTTTATGGCGATTAGAGGATCAGGGTTTTTTGAAGACCTCAATGCCTCGCCTTTCTTTGGAGTGATAATCGGAATCGTCGTCTTTGCCTTTGGGATCGCACTTACTTCAAAAAGTTCCAAAGATCTCAAAGACAATGTCGGTACTACCATTGCCAAGGAAGTTTTAGGAAGTTATTTTGACGATCTTGTCTATGATCCGCAAAGGGGTTTTGATTATCGAACGATAAAAAGTGTAGATATGGGTTTCCCCGGCTTTGACGATGTCGAATCAAATGACCACATCAGTGCCACATACAAAGGCCATAAACTTGAAATGTGTGATCTGCATCTTACAGATACACGTGTTGTCTCAAACGGAAAGACGTCACGGACCGAACACGTTACCGTTTTTCGCGGTCCGTACATCAAGATCGGATACGATAAAAGTATCAGCCATCCGGTCATTATCAATGAAAGAGCTTTTCTTTTCAACGGTGATCGGATCGAGATGGAAAATGAAGCTTTTAATAAAGAATACAATGTCTATTGTGAAGATGAACATGACGCATTTTATATCATTACGCCACACATGATGGAGCGCATTGAAAGAGTCAACGGTCTAGCCGATGACAAGATCTTTATCAACTTCAACAATGACGGCTATCTCTATATCGCCATCTACAACAATCACAACTCGTTTGAAATAAGTATGTCTGATGACAGTTCGCTTGCGATAAAAGAAAGTTTTAAAAAGGAATTAGATTATTTACTGAGAGTGATCGATGAACTGATCGAAGGTCTTAATTAAAAGCGTGTTTCAAATTTAACACGCTTTTTTTACTGCCTTAATTTTGCGATCTTATAAAGGAATGGATGTAAGACAAGATCGAAGTCACCTATCAGTTCAACGACGCGGCAATTAAAACCTCTTTTAAAATCAAAGACGCCGTAGCCCTCTTCATCTTTTTTGAATTTGCCGCTGATACCATACATATTGTAAAAATCGTATCCATCTCTTATTGCCTCTTTGATGACTTGCCATTGGATAGCGTACGAGCCGCGATACATGTGATAGCGATAGTCAGAGCCGCTAAAAAGATATACGACTTCTTTTTTGTATTTTATAAACATCGCCGCCGCTAACGGTACTTCTTTTTTGTGTTCAGATCTCATTTTGATAAGATCTGCTTCTTTTCTCTTTAGCCCGTCAAGATATTCGTTTGCCGCCTTTAGGCGCCTTTGTTTCTTAACGGCTTGAGGGTTAGCTTCAATAAAAGTGGCGAGATCTGAAACTTCAGTTTCGATCTTTTCTTTTTCCACTTTAACACTTCTTTCATACGTCTCAAGATCGAGATAGGCATAATAAACTTCAAGATTGTTGCCGTAATGCTTTGCCATATTTTGATAGTATGACAAAGATTTTGCTTTAAAGTCATGTCTCTTGCCGGCATCATCGCCAAGTTTTACCAAAAGGCCAAATTCATCATTGCCAAGTTTTCGCACCTTTACACCAAACTTGGCAGTACTTCGGATATCGTTTCGGGTCTTTGGTGAAAATTCTTCAAACACATCACTATCGCTTTTTTTGCGCAAATCCAGTACCGACATCCATCGCGGTTGCGGTTTATCGACATCGTAACTGTCATCACAAAGCTTATATCCGCAGGCGATCAAGTTATCTATGATATCGGTGTTGTCAAATCCGGTCTCGATTACCTCGCCATCCCTGTTGCGCTCTTTGGCCGGGATATAGGGATTGATATTTAAATAGATGACCCTTTTTTTCTTCAGGTATTTTTTCAGTGCTCTTGTAAATTCGATCATCAGCTTTCGGTCTCGATAGTCGATAAAGAAACCGTTAGGTGCATAAGCATACTTAAAAAACTTTAATAGATGAACGGTCGCAACCGCTCCTACAGCAACGACTTTTTCGTCTTTGTAAGCCTTGAAGAAAGCTAGTTCAAAACCGTCATCGAGGAGTTTATTTAAAGCATGCGGCGATCTGATAAAGCTGATATCTTCTTTTGTATCTAAATACTTATAATACTCATCTTTTGATATATTTCTTAATATCATAATTCACCTTGAACATTATCTAATATTTCTTAGTACTTTGGCAAATAAATGTTTAAAAAAGACCGTCTTTATATTAACGGTCATAAAACTATTTTATTTCAACGATCTTCATCATGTTGGCACTGCCCTCGCCAGTCGGATAACCGGCCGAAATGATGATGAGTTGTCCCGGTTTAAAGCCTTGAGCCTTGCAGACAGCACTGGCAAGTTCATCATCGTTAGTCATCTCGTTTTGGACTTGCGAATAGATCGGATGGACGCCCCAATACACTTCAAGTTTTGCTTGTGTCGATTTTGTGAAGGTCACAGCAAATATTGGGCAACTCGGACGATATTTAGATACCCGACGAGCAGTTGTACCACCTTGTGTGAATACGACGATCGCAGCGATATCGAGCGTCAGCGTTGCATCAGAGATCGAGATTCCAATGGCGTCTTGAACCGTTTTATTGTTCGTATTGCGTAATACTTCAAGATTTTGCCGATAAGGAATTATCTGTTCAGCAGCCCTTATGATATCAGCCATCGTCTTGACAGCCTCGATTGGATAACCACCACTTGCTGACTCTCCCGAGAGCATAACGGCATCTGAACCATCGAGGACAGCGTTGGCGACATCACTTGCTTCAGCACGGGTGCAGCGGGGATTTGCGGTCATGGAATCGAGCATATGTGTAGCCGTTATTACAGCCTTACCATGACGATTGGCAGCCGCAATGATCTTCTTTTGATAGATCGGTACTAGTGCTGTCTCAACTTCGACACCAAGATCACCACGAGCAACCATGACACCGTCAGCGACATCGAGGATCTCTTCGATATTGTCGAAACCTTCTTGATTTTCGATCTTGGCGATGATATTGATCTTAGGCTGTCCCATTTCAACTAAGATCTTTCTGATAGCCAAGACGTCTTCCGGTCTGCGAACAAAACTTGCTGCTATAAAGTCGACATTGTTCTCGCAACCAAACCGAATATCAGCATCGTCTTTGTCGGATAAAAACGGCATGCTCAATTTGACACCCGGGACGTTGCAACCCTTGTGTGAAGAAAGCGGACCGTTTACTTCGACGCGGCAAGTCATCTCTTTACCGTTATTGGCAAGTACTGTCAAGCGCATCTTACCATCATTTACCAAGATGTAATTTCCGGGTACGACATCATCAAAGAGTTCCGGACACCTGATCGTAACCCGCTCATGAGTTCCAACGATCTCTTCTTTGCACAGAGTTATCGTTTCACCGATCGTATACTCTTCCTTATCGTTGGCAAAATTGCCAAGGCGGATCTCCGGACCTTTGGTATCGAGCATGATACCGAGGTTGATCTGATTTTCTTTTTCGATCTTGCGCACGAGTTTGATCCGATTGAGATGTTCTTCATGAGTTCCATGGGAAAAGTTCAAACGAACGATGTTCATGCCCTCGTTAGCCATCTTTAAGATTGTATTGTAATCCTCTGATGACGGACCGAGCGTACAGACGATTTTGGTTTGTTTCTGGATCATATTCTATTACCTACCTTTTTTAAACTAAACGATCAAACAAGCGATATAAAGCTTTTCTTGAAGCTTTGGGCATTGCCAATGCTTCATTTATCGGAAGCGAGATGATCTCATTGTTCAATATACCGACACAGTGACCACCAACTCCACCGACCAAAAGATCAACGGCTTTTTCGCCCATGCGTGAGGCCAAAACACGATCGTTAGGCATCGGTGAACCACCTCTTTGAATGTGCCCTAAAACTGTGGCACGGCCACTGAAACCGGTCTTCAACGAGACTTTTTTGGCAAGCTCTTCCACATCACAGATCTTTTCGCTTATAACAACAATCGCGTGGTTTTTACCAAGATTGTCAAGATAGCGCAAGCGATCAAGGATATCTTCTTCGTCATATCCGGTCTCCGGTGTAACGACAATCTCAGCACCGCAAGAAATACCCGAAAAAAGAGCCAAAT
>CALUZL010000117.1 GCA_944325295.1 uncultured Erysipelotrichaceae bacterium
ATATCTATCATATGTGGGATTATAATACGCCCCTTTATGACATTATGGATGGACTTAATCGTGTCGTGAAGGAAGGTAAAGTTCGCTATGTCGGTATTTCTAACTGCTTTGCTTATCAGCTGGCTAAAGCCAATGCTCTGGCAGAGAAAGAAGGCTTTAGTAAGTTTGTTTCGGTTCAAGGACATTACAACCTGATCTTTCGAGAGGAGGAGCGGGAAATGGCTAAACTCTGCCTTGAAGACAATATCGCCATGACACCTTACAGCTCTCTTGCCGGCGGAAGGCTGTCTAAGCATCCGGGCGAAACATCTAAGCGTTTAGAAGAAGACAGCTATGCCAAATTCAAATATGACGCCACAGCAAAACAAGATGGGGTCATTATCGATCGGGTTTCTAAACTAGCCCAAAAACGCGGTGTTTCCATGACGGAGATCTCTTTGGCGTGGTTGCTGACCAAAGCAGCATCACCGATCGTAGGCGCTACTAAGCTTCATCATATCGAAGGGGCAGCTAAAGCGGTAGATCTTGACTTAACGGTGGAAGAATGTGCTTATTTGCAAGAGCCTTATGTTCCACATAAGGTTGTAGGGGTCATGGCTCAAAATACACCTGCTAATGCCAAAAAACAGCATGTCTGGTCTACGGGAAACCAAAAGATCCAAGGCCGATAGAACTTTGCCTTACATCAAAATGAATATGAACGATATTGGCGGGGAAATATTAAAGAGGTAGATTATGAAAAAGATGATGACGATATTATTGGCATTGGTAATGTCATTTGCTCTTACGGCTTGTATGACAATTGAAAAGAGTGAAGAAACCGAAAAACCTTCACAGAGTGAAGAAATAACTGTCGAACCGTCAAAACAGGGCGACGGAGCTAAGGTCTTGGTAGCCTATTTTACTTGGGCCGAGAATGCCGTTTTAGATGAAGGTGTAGATGTTGTAAGCTCGCCAAGTGTAGTCGTACCCGGAAATGTGCAGCAGTTGGCGACTTGGGTGCAAGATGAAACCGGAGGCGATATCTTTTCTATTAGGGTGGCAGATCCGTACCCAAGCGATTGGGACGATTGTTTAGAGCGAGCTAATGCAGAAAGAGGCAACGATGATAGGCCAGAGCTTTTGGAAAAGGTAGAAAATATTGATCAATACACTACCGTGTTCCTCGGCTATCCAAACTGGTGGTATGGTGTACCAATGGCACTTTTAAGCTTCTTAGAACAAAACGATCTCTCTCATAAAGATGTATATCTATTTTGCTCCCATGGAACCGGAGGTTTAGCAAATAGTGTCGAGCAGATTACTGCAGCTTTGCCGGAAGTTTTTATCTCAAATGACATCTTTGACTGTTATGAGGACGAAGCGGCTTCTTCTGAAGATGAGATCCGCTCTTGGGTAAACAGCTTGGGCTATTCGCGCTCAGAAGAAACAAATGATAGCGATGGTAAAGCAAGCAAGCGTCAGATTTCTGTTAGATCTGGCGACAATACCATCATTTACGCACTCAACGATAGCCGTGCGGCAACTTCTCTGTATGCGATGCTGCCTTTGAGCGTCGAGGTAGAAGATTACAGCGATAACGAGAAAATATTCTACCCGCAAGAAGACCTGGACATCAGTGATGCTCCTTTAGCGCAGGGTAAAAGCGGGACGCTGGCCTACTATGAGCCCTGGGGCGATGTAGTCTTTTTCTATGGCGATTATAATGAAAATCCGGGATTATTTGAGCTGGGACAGGTCATTTCAGGAGAAGAGTTCATAAACCAGATGTCCGGAACGATCACAATTGAAAGCGAATAGGAGATCATCATTATGAAGATCGTTATTTTAAAGGGGAGCCCCAATAAAAATGGCTCCTCCAATCTTTTGGCAGAGAGCTTTATGCAAGGTGCAAAGGAAGCGGGACACAGTGTGGAAGTTGTGGATACAGCCCATGCCAATATTCACCCCTGTATCGGTTGTATAAAATGTGGTTATGAAGGGCCTTGTGTACAAAAGGATGATGCAGAGTTTATCCGTAAGCAGATCTTGTCTGCTGATGTGATAGTATTTGTTACACCTTTATATTATTACGGGATGAGTGCTCAACTCAAAACTATGATCGACCGCTTTTGCGCGTTTAACAGTTCCATTCAGCGCAAACACTTAAAATCGGCACTGTTAACAGTGGCTTGGAATAGTGATGATTGGACTTTTACGGCGCTTGAGACTCACTATAAAACACTGGTGCACTATTTGAATTTGGAAGATATGGGCATGGTGCTGGGATATGGTTGTGGTACACCATCAATGACACGGAACTCTCAGTATCCCCATCAGGCATATCTCCTTGGAAATCGATTAAAATAATGGCAAGATGCCGACAATAAAACCATTGGCTATCTTGCTTGTCAAGAGGTTTTGTTACAATAAAGCTATTTTTATGAAGGAACATATATAATTGTGATAAGTGGTGATTATATGGAAGATGTGATACTTGGGACAAAAAGGCTATACTTGCGAAACTGGTCCCATCAGACTTTGAGTCCTTGTGCAAGATACTAAAGGACGAAAAGACTATGTACGCCTATGAGGGTGCTTTTAGTGACGATGAAGTCTGTGCCTGGCTTGAAAATCAGATCGACCGCTATCAGATGTGGGGCTTTGGTCTTTGGGCCGTCATCTTAAAAGATACCGATGAAATGATCGGGCAGTGTGGTTTGACGCTGCAAAAGTGGCATGAAGATGAGGTGTTAGAGATCGGTTATCTCTTCAACCGTGATTTTTGGCATCAAGGCTTTGCGATCGAAGCTGCCAAAGGATGCAAACGTTATGCCTTTGAAGTACTAAAGGCCAAAGAAGTCTGCTCCATCATCAGAGACAGTAATACACCATCACAAAAAGTCGCCTTAAGAAACGGAATGGTCAAAAAAGACGCTATGATCAAGCACTACAAAGGCGTCGATATGCTTCACTATCGCTATGTGGCCTATCGCTGATTATAGATCGTTTCCTATATAAAGATGAGCAAGATCCTAAGCAGTGTAAAGATGATACCGGCTAAGATTATCCTGTTTTTGTCGTAATTTTTGACATCACGGCCAAAGTAGATGAGCTTATAAGCTGTTTTGGGAAAGAAAATGCTGAAAAGCCCGCAAATGGTTATGATGATAGCGATCGTCGTCTGAAAGTTATCCATATTATCTCTGTTTATTGTACTTGTGCCCGAGGTCGGCATAACGTCTGGTTATCCAAGAACAGATACCGTCAAGTCCCGGAAAGATCAGTCTTTCGGAAATGTTGATGTAGTCGAGTTTGTCGCGGATCTCAAGTTTTGTCTCTTTGGGAATGATGATCTTGGTCAGCGTATCAAGCGGATCGTCACTTAAAAGGTCTAACAGCGAGTAGCTGGGATCGGAAGTCATACTGAAAAGAGCATATTGATTGGTGATCCGGTTTGTCTGACTGGCCGGTTCAAAAAAGACGAAGTAGGGATCGGGGCTTAATGCTTTGAACTCCTCAAGGTTTTTGGCATGGGCATCAAGCATGCTCAGGGTGAAGCTTTGGGCACTGTCTTTATCGAGCTCTTCTTTGAGACATCTTGGCAGCTTGTTTCGGCCAGCATTCATGCTGATGCGGTAGATGACCCCATCGCAATCATACTTATAGATGTCTTCGGTCGCAAAGTGAGCGGCTACAAGCGGCGAGTAAGTCCAATCGAGAAGTCTTGTCGGTAAGCCATAGTGCTGGCCCAAAGCCAACATTTGCCAAAACGAGGAGCAGTCTTTTACATCGGCATAGCCGTATTTTAAGAAGCTGCGGTTTATCGATGCTTCCAGCGACAGATCATGACCGCACACGCGGTTGAGCTTGCTTTTGAGTTGGTAATCTTTATCACACATGCCCCGATAGACATAATTGTCACGGAAACGCATGGTCTTTTCATCAAAACAATCTTTAAATATCAGATCCTGTAATTCTTCAAAACTGTGTATCGTGTATTCTAACATATCTACCTCACAAAACAATTTTATATGATAATCTCTTTAATTTAAATGCACTAAATGCGCTAAAATAACGATAGAGGGAAATATGACTACCAAAAGGATTGATATCGTTGCGCCGTGTGATGGCAAGATCGTGGGCCCGGAAGCGATAAATGATCTCGTATTTTCACAAGAAGCTATCGGGAAAACGATAGCTATTTTGCCAAGTGATGGCATGATTGTAAGTCCAATCGATGGCACTCTTGAATCGATCTATCCGACAGGCCACGCCTTCACGATCAAAAACGGCGGTCTTGGGATCCTTGTCCACATCGGCATCGATACGATCCATCTGCATGGCGCGGGATATAAGCTATATCATCAAAAAGGCGATGTGGTCAAAAAGGGTGAGCTCATCGTCAAGGCGGATCTGAAACTGATCGCAGAGCGAGGTTATGATCCCGTTTTGATCATCGTCATCGCCGAGAATAATGATGATCTTACGATCGATTATATTAAGGATAAGATCGTCGCTTGTGGTGAAAGGATAAATATCTAGGTCAAAAAATTCACAATATTGCGGAAAAAATAGATATAGACAAGATATATCTCAAAATGATATTTATAGTCTATGAACAACAATACAATCAATCCAGAGGAAACTCCAAAAGCTTTTATCAAAACGGCTTTGATAATTGCTTTACCTATTATTTTACAAAACACGATCACGATCGGTGTCAATATGCTCGACACGATCATGCTGGCATCGTATGGTGAGGCACAGATATCGGCATCATCACTGGCCAACGACTTCATCAATCTGTTTCAGATATTGTGTATGGGCATGGGCGGTGGCGCTGCGGTCTTGACTGCACAGTACTGGGGACGCCAAGACAAGCTCAACATTAAAAAGACTTTTTCTTTGATGTTTAAAGTGGGTGTCGCAGTATCGCTTTTATTCACCTTTGTCGTCATCGTTTTCAATCGTTTCATCATGAGTATCTACACCACAGACGAGATCGTCATCGAGTACGGTATAACTTATCTTCTCTACAGTTTTCCGACATTTATCTTGATGGCTTTGACACTTACGACTTCCCAAGTTTTAAGAAGCATGCGTAAAGTCAAGATCCCGCTTTATGCCGCCATCATCTCGATGGTCACTAACTTTGTCGGTAACTATATTTTTATCTTTGGCCATCTCGGCATGCCGGAGATGCAGATCGCCGGTGCTGCCGTCGGTACAGTCATTGCCCGCATCGTCGAGTGTGCGTTTGTCGTGGGCTATGTTTTATTTGTCGAAAAAGACGTAGCTTTCAAGCTGAAAGACGTCTTCACAAATACTAAAGATCTTCGCCCCTCTTACCTGCGCTATTCTTTGCCGGTCATCTTCTCGGATATGCTTTTGGGGCTTGGCAACACAGCGACATCGATCGTCATCGGCCGGGTCGGTACATCTTTTGTGGCGGCAAACTCGATCGTTTCCATGATCCAAAGACTTTGTACAGTCTTGACACAAGGTGTCGGCAATGCCGCAAGTACCCTGATCGGAAACAGCGTCGGTAACGGTAAAAAAGAAAAAGCGCAATGGCAGGCCCAGACCTTGCTTAAGCTCACGGTCTTCTTGGGCGTTATAGCCATGGCACTCATTTTGATCTCCGGACCGTTTGTCTTGTCTTATTTCAAAGATGTGACACCGCAAACGCATGCTATCGCTGAAAAACTCATCTGGGCGATCGCTTTAATGATCATCTTTCAAAACCTGCAGTCAGTCATCACTAAGGGTATCTTAAGAGGTGGCGGCGATACGGATTACTGCCTTAAACTCGATGCCGTCTACATGTGGATCGTTTCCATACCGCTTGGTATAATTACAGGTCTTGTATTGAATCTCGATCCGTTTATAATAATGGTGTCTTTAAGGATAGACTGGATCATCAAATCCGTCATCGGTATAAGACATATCCTTAAAGGTGACTGGATAAAGGTCATAAATTAGATAGTTACACATCTGTGTTTCTATATATAGCTATTTTAGGGTCAACATTCATCCTTCTAAATTACTCATACCCTAAAATAGCTTTTTTATTGGGCTCTATTGAATTAAGCGGAAAACCCACAAGATATTTAAGAAATTTTCTAAATAAACGACTATACTCTTATTGAAAAGGCTTTCATTATAAGTTATAATTTAATCAAGGAAAGAAAGAGGTGCAACTTATGTTAAGCTACATCCCTTCAAGGTACAGAAACGGCATTGAAGAATAGTTGATCTATTCATATTTTGTACGTTTTTAGTCTATTTCAACAGATAATTAAAATCACAAAAATGTATAACTTAACAAAGAAAGGAGAGCAAGGTAAGGAAGAGATTGTTTAGTGTTTTGTTGGTCGTGTTAATGGTTTTGACTTTAATGCCGACTAGTATTTTTGCGGAAGAAACAACGATATATGACGATGGTTATCGCAAAATCGTTGAATCATATGAAAGTGGCAAAAAAAGCATTAACTTTTATATATTGATGGTGAACCTCACGACTTCACTCAACTACACGCTTGCAGAGTTTTAGCCGGAATATACTAGTCTGATCATGAAAAGAAACTATTTTAGTCTTATTAAACAATTTTTAGATCTTGGTTATATCCCAAGATCTAAAGTTAAGAAATTCATTGTATGGACTATAGTCGAATTATTATCGATCTTACTATCTATTTTGATTTTGTATTTTTTAAAGAAATATAAATTCTTAGTAACTGTTTCTAATACAACTATCGATCTCATTTTTGATTGTATTTTGGTTGCAATACTTTCTCTTGGTTTTTTTGACAACGTCGTTAGATTATATGAAGTTATAACAAAAAAACTTAAAAGGGATGTATAAAACTCTCAGCAAATTCTTTAGAATACAATAACGAATTAGGAAATTGCGGTACTTTAACGAATATAAATACTCTTGCTATATTTACAATCTGGAACCAAGATGATCTTTATGAATAAATAGCAAAATCTTCAAGCTTATGAAATACAGTGGCAAAATATTGTTTGGCATCTTCTTAATGCTATACATCATTCTATTTATCTTTAATATCTATAGTGATCTAAACAATAGTGGAACGATATCATCACACACCATAGTCATCTTCGTATGTGTTCTAGTGTCTGCTGATGTTGTCATGAGAATGAAAACTAGCTTGTCTAAAAAAAAAAAAAAAAAATATCTAATAA
>CALUZL010000118.1 GCA_944325295.1 uncultured Erysipelotrichaceae bacterium
GTCTCAATCCTTTACTACTTCCTTGTAAATCCGCTTTTGGTAAGGGCTGTAAGTCTCTATACCAGTCACATCGAGTTCTCGTTTGTGATCGGTATGTTTTACGGATTCATCCTCATCGATCTCTTCCAGACGCTGGGTGTCTCATCAAGGATCAGAAAGCTAGCCAAGGATAACGAGATCGTCGTAACCTATCTCAAATTGAGAGATGAGTTGGCTCTCGATATCAAAAACAACCGCAAAGCCTTCTTCAGGATGCCGGATGGTAAAGATATCAGAGAATACATCGAAAATATCAAAAATCACCACCAATTATGATCTTATGATAACGGCTCTCAAAAGCCGTTTTCTTATAGTCAAAAGATCTATACACTCAAGAGAGATATCAGATCATTCCAAGTCATTTAATACTTTGCCTCAAACCTGATGACAGAGACAAACTGATATAAATCGCAAACGGAGTAAAGTATACTTCGCCATCAGCAATTATTTATAAAGACATGGTTTAAAAAGTATCACTGATAAAAACTTGTCCACAGATCCAAAAAAGATGGAATTTGATCGCTCTTTCCATCTTTTTAAATGATCGTCTCAAATAATGCTTAATTTAAGATCGTTTCAATAAAAAAGGTCAGGAGATCCTGACCTGAAATCATGAATTGATTTTAGTGTTTATTTTTAAGTCTGCGGAAGAGCTTTATGACTTCCATGATCACTAACATCGACAGCGCCAAAGCGATCGCGACACCGACATGATAAGCATCTAAAGGTGCAAGCTCGAAGATGTTGTTCAAGAATGGTACATAGATTATCACAAGCAACAGTAAAATCGCTAATGCCGCTGATCCCCAAAGGAATTTGTTGTTGAAGATCTGCTTGTTGAAGACACTCTTTTCGCTCTTGACGTTAAATGAGTGCACGATCTCGACTAGGACCAAGGTAATAAAGGCCATAGTCATACCGATTTCATGAGAGTCTCTATTGCCGATGATATAGGAAAGCAGGGTTATGATACCGACAAGGACGCCCTGATAGGCGATCTTGAAACCCAGACCATGGGCAAAGAACGATTCATCTTTTGGTCGCGGTTTCTGATAGATAACATCGTCATCGACAGGTTCCATACCGATCGCAAAGGCCGGAAGCGTATCGGTTATCAGGTTGACCCAAAGTAAGTGGATCGGCAGTAAAGGTACTCCGAGACTGATACCGAAGAACGCTTGCAGACATGAAGCACCAAAGATCGTGATGACTTCACCGATATTACTTGCCAATAAGAAGTGAACGTCTTTTTTGATGTTGGCATAGATGCCCCGTCCCTGTTTTATCGCGTTTATGATCGTTGCGAAGTTGTCATCGGTCAGGATCATATCGGCAGCGTTTTTGGAGACGTCTGTTCCGGTAATACCCATCGCACAACCGATATCAGCGGCTTTCAGGGCCGGTGAGTCGTTGACGCCATCACCGGTCATCGCTACGACTTCGTTTTTAGCTTGGAAAGCTTTGACGATCCGTACTTTGTGCTCCGGAGCGACCCGGGCGTAGACGCGGATATTGTCGATATTCTTTTGCAGATCGTCATCACTCATCTTGTCGAGTTCGGCACCACTTATCGCCAACTGGCCATCTTCGATGATGTTTAGATCTTTAGCGATCGCTTTAGCAGTACTCAAATGGTCACCGGTGATCATCACGGTCTTGACCCCACCGATCTTTGCCTGGGCGATCGCATCTTTGACCTCAAGGCGCGGCGGGTCAATCATGCCGGCAAGTCCGACAAAGGTCAGATCTTTTTCATAGTCTTCACTCTTAGGTTGACTTTCAACATCAGCTAATCTCTTTACAGCTACCGCCAAGACCCGCAGGGCGTCATTGGCCATGTTTTCGTTCATCTGTCTTGCTTCTTCAAGATCGACGTCTACACAACGGTCGATGATGATATCCGGAGCTCCTTTTGTGACTTGCAGGATTCCTTCGCCATCTTTTAAGAATACCGTCATCATCTTGCGGTCGGAATCAAAAGCGATCTCTTCAAGACGCGGATAGCGTTTTTCCAGATCTTTCTTCTCTTCACCTAACAGATGGCTGGCATAGACAAAAGCTGTCTCCGTCGGATCACCGATACTTTTAAACGAACCATCTTTCTCTAAGACGATATCACCGTCACTGCAAAGCGTGAAGTATCTCAACATCTCTTTTACTTCATCATCAGCGTTTTCACTGAACTGTTTGAGCGCTGATCTCTTTGTATAAGTTCTGACCACAGTCATCTTGTTTTGCGTGAGGGTACCGGTCTTATCGGAACAGATCACACCGCAACAGCCAAGAGTTTCGACTGCCGGAAGCTTTCTGACGATCGCATTGTATTTGACCATCTTCGATACACCGATCGATAAAACGATCGTAACGACAGTCGCAAGACCCTCAGGGATAGCAGCTACAGCTAAGGCAACAGCTGTCTTAAAGGCATCGAGGATGCCAAGACCGGTCATCATCTCCAAACCGAAGACGACGACACAGATCGCCAAACACATGACACCGATGATCTTGGAGATCTGGTTTAGTTTTATCTGTAAAGGAGTGACATTGTCATCGTTTTTCTGAAGCATATCGGCGATCTTACCGATCTCGTTTTGCATACCGACGGAGGTGACGATCGCCAAACCGCGGCCGTATGTACACATCGTCGAGGCAAAGACCATATTCTTTTGGTCACCTAAAGCGAGCTCATCTTTGGCAATGACTTCAGAAGTCTTATCGACCGGCAAGGACTCTCCGGTCAGGGCACTCTCATCGACCTGCATCCGCATCGATTCGATGATCCGGGCATCAGAAGCGATGTAGTCACCGGCTTCGATCACTAATAGATCACCGACACAGACATCTTCTGACGGTATCGTGCACTTCTTGCCATCTCTTATGACCTTGGCGTTTGGTGACGACAGTTTTTTGAGCGCTTCTAAAGATTTTTCCGCGCTGTTTTCCTGATAGACACCCAAGATGGCATTTATGAGAACGACCACCAAGATGATCAAGCTCTCGATCCACTCATTCGGATCGACTAATACCGATACCGCTGCCGCAATAAGCAAGATAATGATCAAGGGGTCTTTAAACTCTTTTAAGAATTTTACAAAAAGACTGTCCTTTTCCTCTTCTTTGAGCTCGTTTTTACCATAAGTACTCACTCTTTTGGCAACAGTTGTCGAGTCGATACCGTTTTTCAGATCGGTATCGAGCTCTTTGGCAAGGACCTCTGCACTCTTTTGATACTCTTTCATCAAATAAAATCTCCTTTTCGCATATAAAAAAGACCGCGGCCTTTTTTTAAAAGCCATAGGTCTTGTCTTTTAATATCAAACCAGATAAGGGATATCGGTGTGTTGGCTTGACAACCGCGCTTGCGGTTAACTACTCCCCTATGCACGAAAGTATTATATCATTTTTTATTGACTTGTAAACAATTAGTCAAATTTTAATACCGGTGATTAAGTGCACAACTAAATTCAACACCTGATATAGACCATTGAATTTATTTTTACAGTTAATTCATCTTCAGATCGAGTTTCATTAAGCCTAACATTTGCTATCATCCAAAACACAACGAAAGCCTGGATCCTCAACAGTCTCTTCGGCTTCCGAAATAATCATCTTTTGATCCTCGTGACTATTCCTCTTTCTAATATCGTCTCTTCATAAAAGCGTTCCTCAACTCCTTTAAACTGAAGACGGTCATCAGTGATCAAACCAGTTACCTCTTTGATCTGAACATCAGTCTTAAAGAAGTTAAAGCAGCGCCTCGATTATCGAAACCGGCTAAAGATAAAGATATCGCAAACTATGACAAGATAAAGGCCTATCTTCTATTTGAATCTTTAAACAACGAGAAACTGATCTGATATTGCGATCAAAAAACCGTCACTTTAGATAGATATGATGATAATCATGGCTCTGATATGTCTATACTCTTTATACATATCTTCTTTATTGCAAAAGCACAAATCTAACTTTATCAGATCTATTCATCCGCCCAAAATGCCATGAATTTCCGCGCCCAGAAGATCAAGGAGATCATCGGTCAAGATGATCATAACATCGGAATAACCCTATTCCTTTCATGCAGAATCATAAGGTTTATAAAATACCGAAATAAATCATTATAGCCAATGAGCCTACTAACGAGCAGTACTCAAAATGACTTTTACAAGGTGATCTGCGGTCAATCCATATTTCTTTAAAACATCTTTTGGCTTACCGCTTTCACCAAACTCGTCTTGTATTCCAATCGGTATCACGACATTGCTATTTTTACCGGCAACGGTCTCGGCAATTGTACTGAATAATCCTCCGATGATATTATGTTCCTCAAAAGTAAAATTAAACTTATGACGTCTGACAACATCTAATATTCCTTTATCATCAACAGGTTTCAGAGAAGAGACTTCTACCACAGTCGGATCTATATCGAAGTTTTTTAAAATATCAACTGCTTTTAGTGCTTCTTGAACCATAAGTCCGGTTGCAATTATACAGACATCAGATCCTTCCCTTAGTGTTTTGATCCTTTCAAAATCAAATAAACTTTTTTCATTATAGATATCCTCGCTCTTCCCTCTTTGCAACCTAACATAGCAGGGGCCATCCAGCTCAATAGCGTGCCTTATGATCGCTTTTGTTTCATAATAATCGGCAGGAACAAAGACGCGCATATTTGGAAGAGCCCGCATTAGTGCTATATCCTCTATAGACTGGTGACTAGCTCCATCTTCTCCAACGCTAAGACCGGCGTGTGTCGCTATTATTGTTACATTCAGGTTTGGATAAGCTATCGAATTACGTATTATTTCAAAGGCTCTCCCTACCGCAAATACCGCAAAACTGGAAACAAGCGGTATCTTACCGCTAGCAGCAAGTCCGGCTGCCATGCCCATCATATTGCATTCTGCTATTCCGGCACTCACAAATCTGCCTGGAGCTACACTTTTGAATTCTATCGTTTTCGTCGATTTAGAAACGTCAGCATCCAAAACAACAATATTTGCGTTTTCTTTCGCAAGTTCTATTAACAATTCTCCATAAGCCACTCTCGTTTCGTGTTCCATCTATAGCTGACCTCCAAGTTCTCTAATCGCCAGTTCATATTGTTTCTGATTCGGTGCGTTTCCATGCCACAATGTATCATTTTCCATAAAAGAGACACCTTTTCCTTTTACGGTATGGGCAATAACGACTTGTGCCGTATCTTTTATTTGGTCGCATTTTAAAAATGCGTCTCGGATACTATCAAAATCATGACCATCACATTCAAAGACTTTTAATCCGAAGGCTTCAAATTTCTCTTTAAACGGTTCAGGACCGATTGTATCTTTTAACGTTCCGTCAAGTTGCAGCCCGTTATAATCCAAGATATATGTCAAATTGTGCAGTTCGTAATAATGAGCAGACATCATGGCTTCCCAAACCAGTCCTTCTTCACATTCTCCATCCCCCATCAAGCAATAAATATGGTGGTCATTTCCGTCCATTTTATTGGCGATGGCCATACCAACAGCAGCCGAGACCCCCTGACCTAAGGATCCTGTCGACATATCTATTCCATCAAGACATCGCATGCTCGGGTGTCCCTGAAGGCGGGAATTGATCCCTCTGAATGTGTGTAGATCTTCATTTAAAAGTCCTTTTTCATTCAACACAGCATATAGAAGAGGCGAGGCGTGCCCCTTAGATAAAACAAAACGATCTCTAGCGATCTTTTTAATGTTTTCTTTATCAATGTTCATTTTTTCAAAATAAAGAAAAGTGGTTATGTCAGTTGCGCTTAAAGATCCTCCTATGTGTCCGCTTTTAGCAAAGTAGACCATATCGACTATATTTTTTCTTACATTAATTGCATGTATTTTTAATTCATCATTGTTCATATTTTCCTCCACAGACATAAAGAAAACAATATCGATAATACTTAATAAACGATACTTGGTTAGATGTTATATTTTCTGGTTTTTGCTTGATTAATATAACAGATATCGCATTATAGCAACCGCTTCGACCGGATCGATATATAGCTTATATATAGATTCGCATTTTTTTAAAAATTCCAGCGTTTTTTCGTAAATGACAGGATTGGCTTTCCTCAGCTCGTCAAAATCACTCGCCTGTATAAAACTTCCACTCTTCCACCTTGATACAGACATGATTATATGTGTCATCATTCCGGAAAATGTCGCATAATGCAAGCGATCGATCTTTTCGGGATATATCTCATAGAACAACTCCATCGCATAAGCGATCGTCCAAGCGGCATCTTCCCCAATGCACATATTATTAACAGAACTTATTTGTCTTGCGTGCTGCTGGTTTTTAGTTAGTCCCCGGATGTAATCCTTGTATTCTTTGAAAGAATTATTGAGATGTTCATCTAAAGAATTTTGGGTAATATTGCCATTTTTCATATGACTGACCCAAATTGCTTCGGTAACTTTTAACAATTCAATCTCTGTTAAAAAGGGGCTGACGACAACAAAAGGTTTGTCAATATCTCCAAGGGGTATCGTCGATACAACTAAATCTACTATATTCAAAAGTTCGTGTCTAAACGTTATTTCTTCATAAGAACAAGCCGCCACTATGTGGATATCCGGAAAATTATTCATGATCCTCGCCATCAGCAAACTGGCAGATCCTCTCCCCGTATTACAAACGATCATTACTCTTGCTTCTTTGATCTGATTGTATTTTTCAAGGCTTCGGCAGAAATACAAAGTAATAAACCCAATCTCATCATCATCGAAACTAATCGGATATATTCTTTCAAAATCGCGCATTGCAATTTTTGTAGTCTCAAATATCCTGTAATAACGGGTTTTGATCCGATTCAAAAGAGGATTTTCATTAGATAAAGACAACTTTCTTCGATCAATGAGATTGCCGATGTGTCGGCGAAGGTCGATCCTCAAGCTTTCAAAATCATGTCTTATTATCGGGAATTCCGAATAAAACTTAAAGATCAAGGCTCGAACAGCCTCATCAAGGACCTCGTCTTGAGTTTCTGCGTCTGTAAAATCCGTATAATTCAGCAAGCAAAACCT
>CALUZL010000119.1 GCA_944325295.1 uncultured Erysipelotrichaceae bacterium
AAATCGAAATCCATTATAGCTTTGTCGGACAGGTTGATACCGAGCAGGAGCCGACGCAAGTTGTCAACCATGACCGCCGCAACATGGTAGATGTAAAAAGTATCGCTATCTAACCCCAGCAAAAGTCAGAGATGAGTGAACGTGAAGTGGAGAGTGGTGAATCTTTTGCTGCCGAAAGGTCGAGAACACAAACACTAAAACGTGCCGAAACAAGTAGCGTTAAGTATGATTTAATTGGAAAAGTTACCGAAGGCACTACTCTGACTAGGAAGACTGTTTCTAAGATATTGCAGGGCATAAAAGAAGAAAAACTTTATATGTTTAGAAATAATCCTGAAGAGTTTATTTCTAAGGTGATAAGGCTAATTAACGAGCAAAAATCGACGACGATCGTAGAACATATTTCATATGGCATCGTCGATGGTGAGTATGATAGTACTATTTTTACCGCAGAAAAGAAAGTCCAAAATTTTGATAAAGTATTCTTGGCTAAAAAAGCTATTCAAGATTATGTATTTATCGATGGTTCGGCTAAAGAGAGTGTAGAAAGGAGATTTGCGGAAGACTTGGATGCAGCAGAAGAAGTTTGCGTTTATGCGAAACTCCCTAGAACATTCTATATACCAACACCAGTTGGTAACTATTCTCCAGACTGGGCCATTGCCTTTTATGAAGGTGCAGTAAAACATATATTCTTTATCTCTGAAACTAAAGGTACGATGGAGAGTCTTGAATTACGACCGATTGAGCAAGCAAAGATATCTTGTGCAAAGAAATTATTCAATGAGATGTCTACAAGTAAAGTTAAATATTATGATGTTGATAGTTATCAGAGCTTGCTTGAAGTAATGAAATATTTGTAATGACTGTGTTTGTGTTGTCGTTATTGATTAAGCGAGATTAAGTTATATGATTAAAGAACTAGACTATTTCATCAATTCATTAGATGTAGAAGATTCAATGCACGATCGTATGTTTGATAATGGATATTTTGATTTATTAACATCTAAAATTAGATATGAAGACTATCGAAAGGAATTGAATAGAGTATATTGGCTGTCTGTTGTGATATACAGATTGACATTTACTAAGTATATGAAAAGTATCAAACCAGGAAAATCGATAAAATTATCAACAGATGATTTAATTGTTTATGCTCCATTCTTATTACTTTCTAGCGAATTATGCAAGTTATTGAAAAACAAGTATTTATATACCACTTTAATATCTACAATAGCAAGGCAAATAATAGAACAAATGTGTATTATTAAAGAAATAGAAGCTGAAAAGATCAACGATGTCACAATTTTTGAAGCGATGATTCAATCTTATAATAATCACGTTGGTGGTAAAGTGTTTGATAATAATGATTTGAATAATAGAAATAAAGGCATTTTAAAAGTGTTTAATAGGGACGCATCTTACGGAAAACTGGCGAAAAATATGGCTATTCGTTCATGTATAATTTATATTCTGGAGATATGCATCAGATTAGTAAAATTGACAAACTAATTCCACAAGGCAATAAAACATATAATGGGTATAATGATATTTATGTGAAGTGTTTTTTGTCATTGATAAAAGAAGCGTTGTTATTTATTAACCAAAAATGCAACGAATTATCTAAAGAGGATATTCTAAAGATACAATCTGTTGAGTATGTTGAATTATGTTGAAGATATCGCTGTTTTATAATTAGGAATTCATTCAAAATATGAAGTGTTTGGAGAGATATAGCATATGAATTTAGGAAAACTGAAAGAAATCAAAGATCTAAGAAAAGTATGGCTGCATGAAGCTTTGGATTTTACTCCATGGCTTGCGGAAGAGGATAATCTTTCGCTATTATCAGAGGCTATTGGGCTAGATATCACTGTTGATGAGACTGAATCTTCTGTTGGCGATTTTAATGTTGATATCTATGCAACGGAGACCGGTACCGATAGAAGAATCATCATTGAGAATCAACTAGAAGATACTAATCACGATCATTTAGGAAAATTGATAACTTATGCTTCTGGTAAAGATGCTGAAATAGTTATTTGGGTAGTGAAAAGAGCAAGAGAAGAACACAGATCAGCAATAGAATGGTTAAACAATCATACTGATGAGAATATTGCTTTCCTTTTGATTGAGATTAAGCTTTATCAAATAGGCGACTCAGATATCGCAGTTAAATTTGAAGTAGTTGAAAAACCTAATGACTGGACAAAAGAGATAAAGAGAATCACAAATAATTATCCAATCTTACAAGCCAGGTATGAGTATTGGTCATCCTTTAATGATTATGCATTCCAAGATAAAGCCTTTTCAAGAGAATTCAATAAAAGAAAACCATCGACTGATCATTAGATGAATTTAAGTATCGGTTCTTCTGAATGTCATATATCTATATCTCAAATCAGAAAATATGGACACGTAGTTGTGGAGCTATACATCACTGATGATAAAGAGCTATATCATAAACTCTATTCAAATAAAGAAACAATAGAAAATGAATTAGGCTTTGAACTTGAGTGGAATGAGTTGCCAGAGAGAACAGCAAGTAGGATACTAACATATAAAGATGTTGATTTTGATAACGTCAATGATTGGAATAATCAATTTGAGTGGATAATGGATAGAGCGACCAAAATGAAAAATGCACTTAAGAAATATATATAGTTATGAAGAAAGTGAACGTTAGCGAAAATGCCTAGAGACGATAGAATGATTAGAATAGATCAAATTGTTTTCCCATGCGAATTAGTAGAGTTGATTGATAAAGGTGAGCTCGTAGTTTTTGTTGGGTCTGGTGTTTCTATGGACGAACCTACAAATTTGCCGAATTTTGACGGACTAATTGAAAAAATAGAAAACTGTTATCATAAGGAAAAATCAAAATATGAAGCTCCTGAAGTTTTCTTTGGATCTCTTAAATCTGAAGGTTATAAGATAAATGAAAAAGTTGCTGAAATAATTAGCGGGGCAACTAAACCAAATAAATGCCATAAATCTATCATTAATCTCTTTAAAAAAGCAAATGATATAAGAATAGTGACAACTAACTATGATAAGATGCTTGAAGTAGCGGCTAAGGAATTTAATATAGAAACCACAGTTTATAGTGCTCCAACATTACCTCTTGGCAACGATTTTAGAGGCATAGTTCATTTGCACGGATCGATTGATGAGCCGAAGTACATGGTTGTTACTGACGATGATTTTGGTCGAGCCTATTTGTCCGATGCATATAGTGCAAGATTTTTGGTTTCATTATTTAATAGCTTTGATGTTTTATTTATCGGTTACAGTTGCAAAGATGTTACCTTTAATTATTTAGCAAAAGCAATGTCTAGGGACAACAAACACAAAAAATATGCTTTAACATCTGATGATAATAATTGGAAATCTTTAGGAATAGAAACGATAAGCATTTATCAAAATGATTTTGACAAAATGTACAAAGAGCTTAACAATTTGGCAGAAAAGATCAAAAAGGATCTTTTTGACTGGAAACAACATTTTACTGAATTTAAAGTTACTCTTCCAAATGATGTAGTATTTGATGGTGACATAGATTTTTGCCTCAAAAATAACGAAAGAGCAAGAATAATGTCAAACATTGTAACTGGAAATGAGTGGCTAGTTAAACTGTCCGAAAAAGGAGTTTTTGATAATTTATTTAGCGATAATGATCTGACTGAATTTGACGAAATTTGGGCAGAATGGTTAGTAGATAATTGTCTAGATAATAGTCGAAAAGAATTTGAGACTCTTTATCTTGACCATAATTATCAAATCAATAGAAAATTGATCCAATTAATATTTAATAAAATAGTAAGGGGTTGCGAGGACATCAATAAAGAAACTTTTGATATGGTTCTAACATATTTTGGAGAATATGTTTCGCAAGAACATGTTATTTATGTTTTGTTAAACCATTTTATTAATAAGGGGTATAATCAACTGACTTTCCGGATTTTTGTGTTTTTGTTTAAACATAAAATCGCGCCAGAAAGAATGCTTTTCGATGAAACTAAATTTTCATATAAGTGTAGTTTTTGCTCCAATTCTTCGACAGCTTGGAACTTATGGGAAAAATCAAAAGAAACTATTGTTAATAATTTTTCGTATGATGTTCCTAGACTTATATATAGTCTGATAATAGACATATGTGATGAGTATAAAATGCTCTGTGGATCTCGTGATTTATTCGATATGATATATTCAAATCTTGAAGACAGAAACGGATTTTGTGGAGACAACCATTTCGCTTTGATGAGCGAGATTTTTTGCGAATGCATTGATCGCCTAGAACGCGATGATAAACCCAGTGCCCAGAGTTATTTATTGACAGGACTAAAAAGCGATATCGAATTTATTAATAAAATAGCTATAAAAGCATTAAGACGAGCAAGATCTTTTACATCCGACGAGAAATTTCAATTAATTATCGATAATATTGATATTTTTTCTTCAGCAATAAAACAAGAATTCTTTTTATTCTTAAAGGATACGTTTAGCGAACTAGATAGAAATAGCAGAGAACGGTTAATAAAGAAGATTCAGAAAGAATTTAAAAACGATAAATCTGGCAAATATGAAATATATAACATATGTGTATGGATAAATACTGAGTGTGGAGGAGATGAAGAAACACAAGAAATTGAACAAAAAATGAAAGATGATTTTGGTTTTGAACCTAGAAAGCATCCAGAATTGGATGTTGAGATCGGAAAAGTTTCGTACAATATTGAAGAATGTGGATATAAAGAAGAAGATATTTTATCTCTGAATACGCAACAATTAATAAATTTAATGTTAAACATTGACGGCAATAAGAAGATGTCTTTTAAAGAACTAATAGCTAAGTGTACGAGCGTTCATTTTAATTGGGCATATGAAAGAATAAATGAATTCTATAGTATTTCAACTAGTAACAGTGTTATGTGGGGATGTATATATAGAGGTTTGGAAAAATCTAATTATAAATCGCAAGAAATTATCGCTTTTGTTAAAAACTTTAATAATAATATTGACAAAATAGAAGATCTCTTTTCTTTATCTCACTATATATACGAAGTAGTTAAAGATGGCAAAAATAGAGTATTAATTAAAAAGAATGATGATGTGTTTATCACTATACTTAAAAGTATAATTCTTAACAGAAAAGAAGATCGTATTTTTATGAACGATTTATCGCAGTCTTCATTTAACACTATACTAGGAACATCTTTGTTAACATTCATCAGGATTCTTTGGTTAAATAACAATAATGTCATTGAAGATAAATATTACAGTTTTTTGAGCGAAATTGATAGTATGCTTAAGGGCAAGAAAGAAAAATCATTATTTACTTTCATAATTGGTGGACATTTAAATTTATTTATATTAAAAGATAGTGAATGGTATATGGACAAATTCGCTGATTGTATTTGTGGAAATAATACTCTCTACGATAGCATCTGGGGAGGTATATTTGCTTTTTCGCGAACATTGTATGTAAATGCAATTGATAAATTGGTTCCGATTTATGAAAAGTCTATAACCAAATTTAATACTCTTTGCCCTTCGGTTAGACGTTCATATATTAAACTATACTCACATTTAATGTTCTATTGTTCGGATGATCAAAGAAATTTATTAATAAATAAGTATTATGAGTTTTCTAGTGACGATAATATATATTTGTTGATTGATTCGATGGTAGATATATTGGATAATTTGGACAGTGACAAAATAAAGAATCATTGGAATACATGGCTAAAGAATCTCATCAAAGTTCAAAATGAGAAAGAAGATTTGCAATTAAATAGCAGAATAAAGAAAGCTATTATTGATTTATCATTAAAATTAGATGATAATTTCAATGAATGTGTAGATTTTATAGTTGACAACAGCAATGCACCTACAGAAGTTAGCGATATGTATTTTTATGACTTGAGTAAGAAACAATTAGATCAAAAATATCCTGAATCGGTATGTAGATTATTAACTTATATACTTGAACACGGAACAAAAATAAATTTTCAAGAACCTAGTATCGAAAAGATATACAAATCAGTCAAAGATCTTATAAGCAATGATGATTTACGCAGTTTGAATAATGCCATGCTAAAAAGAAATCTCAAAATCGATTAGTACAGAATTTCCACTCATCTCAATTGAAGTGAAGATTTCTGACGAAAAACTGACGAAAAAAGCTTTGGTAAACCTGTATAATGCGTATGTATACGTAGAATAAGCCTATGTAAGGCTATAGAAACAAGTGTTATATACACTATTTATGGCTTGAATTATCGATACTGAATCATTCAATACTTATCTATCAAGAGCTAAATCAGTAGGTAGGATCGAATTTGATTCTGATAATCCTCAGGTAGTTATCGACAAACTAGATCTATTTGCCAAAGATGGTATTCACCTATTGAATGCTGGAGCAGCACTATTTTGTAGTTGTTAAACAAACGATGTCCAAATGGCTAAGTTTGCGACTAATACGAAAACGACCTTTACCTATATTCGTGGAGAAGATAAGGGTTCGATAATAAAACTAAGTAAAGTTTGCCAGCAATATATCATCGATGCGATCGATTGGAAAGCCGATATAGTTGGTCTAAATAGAGTGGAGACACCAGAGATACCACTAGAAGCCATAAGGGAAGCGGTAATCGATTCCTATGGACATCGACTATATAATAACGGTCAATGCAATGAGATCGATGTCTTTAAGGACAGGATAGAGATCCATACAACTGGTGGCTTTCCTAAAGGCCATAGCCCTGAAGAGTTTTTAGATGGTACTAAGAAAGCGATCAGAAGAAACAAACTAATAACTGGCGTTCTTTACTATTCAAAAGATATGGAGACATTTGCTACAGGTCTAAAGCGCATAAAGGATCTATGTGATGATGCAGGATGCAAAGTAGAGTTCAAAGTGGAGAAAGATAATTTTGTAGTAGCCTTCTATAGAAACCTTAGAGATACATGGGCGGAAGAAGCTGATTCCAAAACTTCAAAATCTCAAAATGAAGTTTTGGAAGATCAAATAATCCAATTGCTGAATCAAGACAAGAAAATAAGTCAAAGAGAACTTGTGTTAAAACTCGACAAATCACTATCGTCTATCCAACGTGCGATAAAAAATCTTACTAAACAGGGAAAGATAAAACGTGAAGGTGGTAAACATTTCTGTTTTTGGAAAGTGCTAAATAATAAAGGATCTGATTGATGGAGGGCAATAATTATGATGAGAGAAAAGTTATCTTTTACGACAGAAAAGTTATCTTTGATGACGCTAAAGTTATCTATGGCGGCGAAAAGTTATCTTTCGAAGCGGGTTTGATAGTTTTTCCAAAGGCCTTATAAAATTCACATAATTTTGGCTGGAATTAACATAGTGAAGAAATAAAAGAAGAGATGATAATGATGCGATTAATCGAACACAACGTCCTAATGTGGCACAGCCGAGGAGGCAATGGGGTTATAAAGACGGATTAAAGATGATCAAAGCGTTGAAAAACACCGATCGACATTTAATAAAATATCGGCTATAATAAGATTACATCGTTAATTAGCCGAAAGTGAGGATATTATGTACATTAAAAGACATATTGAGTCTATAGTTAGAGATTGTTTAAAACAATTCCCTGTGCTGCTGGTAACGGGCCCTAGGCAAGTTGGAAAAACAACACTGTTGCAGAATGTGTGCGATAACTTTGAATATGTAACATTTGATGATCCTTTGGTATTAAGAGAAGCAGTTGAAGAAACCAGTCTATTCTTAAAGAACAATGAACCTCCTTTACTTATCGATGAAGTACAATACGCCCCAGAGATCTTTAGATATTTAAAGATGTACGTCGATAAAAACAAAGCAAAGGGAACTTTTGCCTTGACTGGTTCACAAGCTTTTGAACTTATGAAAAATGTAAGCGAAACATTGGCTGGAAGAATGGCAATAGTTGAATTAAAAGGCTTGTCATTAAGAGAAATTCATAATATAGATTTTTACAAGCCTTTTATACCTAATGAAGAATATATAGAAGAAAGAAAAAAATATCTATCAGATTATAATGATCTTTGGAAAACGATCCACCGAGGTTCGATGCCTGAGCTTCAGGATAAGACTATAAGTTGGGATAGATATTATTCATCTTATGTAAAAACATATATTGAAAAAGATGTGCGGCAGATCATCAATATTTCTGACGAGCTCAAATTCATCAAATTTCTAACGTCTTTAGCTGTTCGATGTGGCGAATTATTGAATGTGAATGCGATCGCTAGTGAAGTTGAAGTAAGTGCAGACACGATCAAAAGATGGTTATCTATCTTGCAGACATCTGGTATCATTTATCTACTTGAGCCATATCATAACAACGTTTTGAAAAGAGTTGTCAAAACACCAAAAGTCTATTTCTATGATTCAGGTTTGGTTTGTTACTTAGCGAGGTGGACTTCTTTTGATACTGCTAGAACTGGTGCGCAAGCAGGAAGCATCTATGAGAATTTCATCGTATCTGAAATACTGAAAAGTCATTTAAACGCTGGAAAAACGATCTCATCTATCTACTTTTATCGAGATCGTGATCAAAGAGAAATAGATGTTGTGATCGAGGAAGATGGAAAGCTATATCCTATTGAAGTAAAAATGACGGCTAATCCAACAAGAGCCATGGGCAGGAGTTTTTCTGCATTGGATGATATACCTGGCAAAACAAGACAACCAGGCATCATACTTTGCCAATATGATAAAAAGCTATATCTAAAAGAAGATATGATCGCTCTTCCGATAAGCTATATATAAGCTATGTTTCAATTATATAAAGATGACAAAAGATGTTGTTAGGAGGATGGTGGTGAAATGGCAAAGATATATAAATTGTAATTTGAGTTACCGTTAGATACTTCTTCTATCGACATCCTAAAGAAAAAGGCCAATACAGATAAAGGCATCATCAGAGAAGTTTTAGTATCTAGTGGTATCCAGCTTTATACCATCCATTCTTATGATAATGGCTCTATTTAGTTTCACTGATTATCACCTACATTCTTTTAGATTGCCTAGTGCACATTTCAGTAAAGTATCACCCACCACATATTTCAGAGCCAAATTATGTGATACCTCCACTTAAAATTTAAATTAACTTTTTATGCAAAGAAATTCCATGGTCCAAGGTGATATGAGCAGCTAATAATGGGCTTGATATTGCAGTGTTTACGCTTGCGACATCAATAAAACAGCTGCCTCATATGAAGTCCCATGGACCATGGAGGAATTGGAATAAATAGCATAGTGATTCATAATAGTTTTTACCTCAAGACATGTGGCTCAAAATACAGCGTCTTAGATGACTCAAAATATACCGATGCGAGTAGCTCAAATATAGCGATGTAATCACTTATAATTCTTCTTTATTTAATAGAAAATCGATAAGGTTTATCGTCCTAATTCCCCTTTCGTCAATTCTTGGCTTAATCTCATCCCTTGTAATAATGAGCTTTTTAAATGAATCGTTAATATGCATTAAAGGCCTAACTTCTTGATCTATTTTATCTGGGGTTGGAAGCCGATAAGCTGATTGAATGTAGACTCGCTCAGGCCCTTTGTTACAAACAAAATCAACTTCTGCTTTCTTATACATCGGATTACCATTACTAGAACTAGTTAGAAGCGGCATTTCACCAACATCAACATTATATCCCCTGAATCTAAGTTCATTATAAATGATATTCTCCATGATATGAGTATCTTCTAATTGTCTAAAGTCAATGCTTATATTCCTAAGTCCTAAATCAGTAAAGTAATATTTGAAAGGCGAGTTAATGTATCGCTTGCCCTTTATATCATATCTTTTTGCTTTTTCTATTAGAAATGAATCTTCCAGATAATTTAAGTATTTTATGACCGTCGATTGGGTAATGTTTCTTTTCTTTACACTATTGAATGTCAGAGCTAATTTCCTTGGATTAGTCAAAGATCCAATAGAAGATGCTGCAAAGTTAAACAGATCACTCAAATCCTCCTTATTTCTTATCCTATAGCGATAAATTACATCATTGATATAGATCTCGTTTAAGATATTACCAAGATATTCTATCTTATCTTCATCATCTTTGAACGACGCAACTAAAGGTAATCCTCCATATCTTGAATAATCTTCATATGCCATATTCATATCTGTGTATGATGAAGAAAACTCCCTGAATGATAACGGCATGATATGAATCTGATCGCCACGTCCTCTAAATTCTGTAATAATGTCCTTTGAAAGAAACTTAGCGTTGCTGCCTGTTACATATACATCAAGATTAGCGATATGTATAAAACCATTTAAAACATCCTCAAAAGATCTTAGATACTGGACTTCATCTAAGAGAAGATAATACAGATCATCATCGACGATCTTGCTATTAACATAATCAAAAATCGTATCAGGATCCCTAAGTTTCCTATTAGCATAATCATCTAGCGCAATTCTAATAATATGATCTTCTTTTATACCATTATTTAAAAGATAACGATAAAAAATACTAAACAAAAGGTACGATTTTCCACAACGCCTGACACCGGTAATGATCTTTATTAAGTGGTTATTTTTTCTTTTTATAAGTTTCTTTAAATAAGTATCTCTTAGAAATTCCATATTACCTCATTATTTATTCAACTATCTTTAATTACATACTTAGTATAGCATATTAAGAATACATTTAACTAAATATTTAGTAAAATATACACGATAATTGTATTTATTACTTGGATAAAACTGTATATCACTACCCGACTTTCGAACTTCCTAGATTATGAATACGCATACATGTCTCAATGGTATCGAGTTTTTTAGACACTTCATATTTAGACGAATTGCTACACAAAAAATACCGCCGCATACTATTACTTTGATAAAAAAGATATCGGGTTCACAATTCAAAACAAGACGAGAAAGCGAATCTTGACTTAGATAGATATAGTCAGGATGATACCGAACAAAATGATACATATCGTTATGAAGATGATTATAATTCGTGGGTATTGTGGCTCATTAGCACTTGGTTTATAGTATCTTTTCCATACGATGGCATAATCACTATAAGCATCATTATTAATGCACATCAATAATAGTAATATTCCACCGACAATACTGATACTAAAAGTTAGCATATGAAGACTTCTTAGTATCACTGCTATAAAACCATACATAACAAAGAAAAGTGATACTGCGATAATAAAGACGACATTACGATCATGATTGATCTTTTGCATTTGATATTTTCTTTCATGTTCTTTAGAACAGAAATCTTCACTCTCATCCTTTAAAGGAATATTACAATATTTACATCTTTTCATAAGGCTGATTTTATTTGAATTTGTATCCTTTGATTAATATATTGATATTGTCTATAGACATTACTACGTTGCTATTAGAATAACTCGATTTTGCCAAGCAAGAAATCGATCAAACTACAATGATAAAAACCATTATCATCATAGAAATCATGATTGATGTCATTTTGGACAACGATCTTTTTGAAGAAGTCACCTGTCAATTTCAAGGAGCTTAGTTCAGCCTCCGCCCTGCTTTCGTCGTCCATTCTTAGTGCAGATTGGATATAGGTCCTCTTGTTTCCGTTATTGATCACAAAGTCGATTTCTTTTATGCGGTTTGCACCGTTTCTCCGATCCTTGACCACGCCGATATCGACTAAATACCCTTGCCGTAATAGATCGTTGTAGATTGCATTCTCCATTAAATGACCTGGATCATACTGTCTAAAATTTAAACGGGCATTTCTCAGTCCAAGATCAGTAAAGTAGTATTTATTAGGATGCCTTAAATATGATTTGCCCTTAATATCAAAACGTTTAGCCTTGGAAACTAAAAAAGCGTTGATGGAAAGATCGATATAAGAAGAGACTAGATTAGAGTCAATATTTTCCTTTCGCGCTTCACTTAAAACATTTGCGACATTGGTAGGGTTCGTTAAAGAACCGATCTGCGATGACAAATAATCAAGGACTTGTTCTAAGACATCAGCTTTTTTGATGTGGTCTCTTTCAACGATATCTCTAAGATATACTTCATCATATAGCGATTTTAGATATTGCTGTTTTTTTATATCGCTATCTAAGGTCGTAATATGCGGCATACCGCCATACAAAAAGTATTCCTCTAAGCGCACCCTTACATCGCCACCCATATATTCATAGTATTCTTCAAATGATAAAGGATAAACGTGAATTTGGGTGGAGCGTCCTCTAAACTCGGTCATGATATCGCTTGATAACATTTTGGAATTAGATCCGGTCACATAGACATCGAGATTCTTATATGAATTTAATTCATTCAACATGTCATAGATATTGACTTCAATATCTCCGCTTTCTTTATCAACGACACTATTTGAAAACTGTACTTCATCAATAAACAGGTAAAAGCGTTGATCTGATTTTGAAACGACAGCTTCAACATAGTCGCACAGCGTTATCGGATTTCGATATTTGTAGTGTCTTCTTTGATCTAATGAGATAGAGAGGATATGATCTTCACTTATATCTTGTTTTAGTAAATAATCTTTGAACAGCTCAAACAAAAGCACCGACTTGCCGGATCTTCTAAGTCCGGTAATGATTTTGATCTGTCCGTCCCACATACTTTGAATGAGTTGATTGAGATAAAAATTACGCTCGATCATATAAAACACCCTTTCATCTAGAATTATGGACGTATACGTCGCTAATTCTAGATATATATTACCATTTATTTTGCTGTTTTTTCTATTTATAATCTTTCATCTCACTAAATTGGTTTTGTTATATATGTTGACTTAATGATTTTGGCTCACCAAGATATGCAACGTCTTTTCTTCATAAATAACCCGATAATCATCAGGTACTAGATCGATCTTTTTGATAATATCGCTCCAATAGTTTATAAATGTTTGTTTGAAAATATAGAAAGCTGTCCTTTGACAGTCTGAGTTGAAACCTGTATCAACAGCAACATATTTACATTCTTTTGTTTTTTATAAGAGTTAAAAAATGAAGTCGAGATGTTTACATCACGTTTTAGCGTGAACCGATAGTTTTTAATTATAGAACGTTTTTAAAGAGATAGGGCATAAAGCTTTATAGGATGACTGATTATAATTCCATTTCGGTATCAGATGAGCTTAAACTATGCAGTTGTCGATATTTCAAAACTTCATAATGAAGTTTTGGGTGATGTTTTGAAATTTTCAAAGTATCACTCATATAAAATCACATATGGTTTTAAAGATACATCTTATCAAAACGGAATGTGCTTTCGCAAAGATGATGTTTTTTGATAGTATTAAGTTCTAAGAAACCGAAATGAATTATGACAGATATTAAACGTATTGATAAATATAAAGACGATCGTTTTTCCAAAGAGGTTCTTTATCAACATGGGGCATTTCTCATTGACGACAGACCTTATGAAGTAAAGATTATTTCAAAAGATGAAGCGATAGTATATGGTGAAGATCCGAATAAATACAGCGCTCTCATTGAAGAGTTTCGCTTTTTCTCACCACACATTGCGATCTTCAAGGACAAGGATGGCTATGCCATAAAAGAATATCCTAAAGCAAATATCATCAGCATACCCTTAGATGCAATCCAACCTTCTCAGTTTTATGTCGACAAAGATAAAATCCAAGCGATCGCCAGCTTTATAAAAAAGCCCGATGACATCATCATCCAGGCAATAGAATGTGATGATCACTACATTGCGCTCGATGGTCATACGAGGCTTTATTTTGCTGTTATGAACGGTTGGAGCAGTGTCAGAGCTGTCTTGGTAAGTGCTGATGATTATGTATCTGATTTTGTTAGGGAAGCTGCAAATCGCGGTGTATATAAACCTCAAGATCTGATCTTGCTTGAGCATGAAGAATATGTGATCAAATGGCATAACTTTTGTGACGAGTACTTTAAAAATCGCTAAGGGTAAAGCGAGACTGAAAGGTGATTAGAAACATGAAGTTATTAGTAGCAGATCTTGATGGTGCTCTCTATCCAAAGAAAGATAAGGAGGGCGCTTTGTTAGCGAGAAACATCGCGGCATTAAACAAGTGGTACAGACAAGGAAACATAGTAGTCATCGCCACATCACGAGGAATAGGCCATCTTGATGAGTTAAAGAGGAAATTGACGATACCTTTTACCTTTATCGGCGCTAACGGAGCGATCATCGTCGATGAAGCTGGCAATGTAGCGGAAAAGACATTTAAAGCTTGTGTTTATAATGAGATCGTCAAAGAAGCAGCTAATGATAAGCTTAATCTATCAGTGACAACGATTTATGATGGCAATTGGTATTGGAGTACCAAAGAAGCTTATCCGATCAAAGGCGCAACAAAGATAAGAACGGCATGGCAATATATCATTCAAAGAGAAGAGTTAGATCCATCGCTTCCGCTAACCCAGATCAAGATATTGATCCCCAAAGAAGAACTTGCAAGATATAAGGATCACTTAAAGTCAAAGTATCCGGACCTTTCGATCGTTTCCAGCAATAAAGATACGATCGATATCCAAGCACAAGAAGCGACAAAAGGGGCGGCAATAAAAGATATCATCCAAGACCTCGATTTGAGTATCGACGATGTCTTTGCGGTCGGTGATTCTGAAAACGATATTGCGATGTTTGAATTGGTTCCCAACAGCTATTGCATGAAGGATGGCGATGCTGTCGCCAAGTGCAGCGCACGTTATTTGATCGACACTGTATCTGATCTTATAGACAGCGAAGTATAGGCTGGTGAATAATCTTATTAACTAAACTTTTTCTTCAGATACTCAATGATGCCAAGAGCGTGTTCCTTATCGTATTCGTAATAGATGCGATTGTCGATGCGTTTGGCTTTGATGAGACCGGCATTCATCAGCGAATCGATGTGATAGGAGATAGTCGATGTCTTTAAACCGAGACTTTTGGCAAGTTGCGCCCCGTACATCTTTTTCTCCTTTAAAAGCTCGATTATTTTGAGTTTGGAGGGATCGTTTATGACTTTAATAAAAGCGGCAAGCCTTTGTTCGATGTCATCTTTAAAAAAACTGAAGTTTTCAATGGCGTTTAGATCGATCGCTAAACCGAATATGATCTCTAAAGGTGATCTGTCTTCATCGTCGATCGTGATCATCAGTGAGCGAAAATTCGTGATGCTGGGCATAACGTAGACATCGCCATCATATTTGACATTGACTTCATCTAAGATCGCCTGAGTATGGCTCTCATCAAAGTAATCTATGAAGTCGGAATCGTCAAATTTGGCATATATCTTTGTTAGATCTCTTTTTATCTTTTCGATATCGGCAAAGATGGCATCGATATAAGGTTTTGGATCTTCAAGCGCTTTTATGAGCGTCACCTTGTCATGATCTTCAAGATCGAGATTGAGTATCTCCTGCAAGAGATTTTTTTCATCTCCAAAAACGATGTTTAGTCTTCTTACGATCTCAACACTTTCGCAACGCATATCATTGAATCCAGAGAGCTTCTTTAAAAGATCGTCTTTGAATGATTTCTGCTCGATCTTCTCTGTGGGGATGAAACTGTTTATCAGGCAGGAAGCTAGGGATGCTTTGGTGTTTTTAAAAAAACGATAAAGACTTGGATCTTGGACCTCGATCTTTGAAAGGATAGCCGACAGATCGTCGTAGATCATAGTGGCGATGTTTTGATCGATGTGTGCTCCTTCGCTTGAAAGTTTTTGATCGTTGACTTTTTTCTGCAACAGATCAAGCGCTTCAATCGTATACAGAGGAGTTTTTAAATGATGGATCTTAAGCATTCAGGACCTCCGATCTTTTAGACAAGAAAAACGATATACTTAATACGACTATAATTATAGCACTTAGCAAAAACAGTTTGTCGCAACTTATGGCGTTTGCTAAAAGCGAGATAACTAAAGACGCAATGGGGACAAGGGCTTGTGAGGTAGCATTTAATAGGGCTCCGACCCGCGACAAGTAGTTCTGTTTTGTCTTAAGCATGAGGATGACAGAGATCAGGGCATTGGAAGAGGCTACTAATATGCCGGTAGTAAAATTGGTAATGACGATGATAAGTATCGAAAGTGTTTTAAGCGGGATCATTCCGGCAAGTAACAGACCGAAATAGAAAAAGGCACATGTCGGGAAAATGATCAGGATTAGGGTCTTGTTAGAAAGATGCTTACTGAGGCTTGGAAAAACAACAGCCCCCAACAGCGATCCCAACGATAAGGCGACACCCATGTACGAAAGATAGGTTGCATTGCCCTGGTAATAAGTTGAAACGAAAGCTGATTGTAAGGCATTAAATGGTACAAGCAACATATTAGCAAGGCAGGCGATGATACAGATATAGGTAAGGATCGGATTTGCTCTTACATAACTCAATCCTTCTTTGAAATTTGCAAGGATCGATGAATCCTTAGTATCCTTAGAGAAAGTTTCTTTGACCTTCATAAAACTCAAAAGCACAGCGCTAAGAACAAAGGATGCCGCGTCGATGAAGATCGCAAAAGACATGCCCAAGAAGCCGACGATCACCCCGCCGATCCCCTGACCGACAAGTTCGGCGATCCGCGATAGCGATGATGAAAGTGAAGAGGCATTTTTATAATCTTCAGGCTTTATCAAAAGCGGCACGATGGCGCTGGCCGAGGGTAAACGCAGTGTCTCAAAGCAAGACATCAAAAAAGTGGCAATGATGACCATAGAAGTATTGATAACATCGAAAAGGACACAAAAGGCTAAGGTCGTTATGATGATGGCTCTGGCGCTATCAGCGATAACCATGATCTTTTGTTTGGATTTATCGGCGACAAAAGCGCCCATTAACGGTTGCAATATGACGGTCGGCAGATAGTTGAGACAGTAATTGATCGCCGCGATGGCAGCGCTGTCGGAAACTTCATAGACTAACCAAGACAAAGCGATCGCATCGATGGAATCACCAAGCCGATTGATGAGATTAGCTCCCTGAAGCAAGATATAATTCCGATTCTTTAAAAGCGAGCTGTAATTCATATCAAACCTCCATATTCGATATTCATCTAATTACATGCTTAATTATATTAGATAAATATCTAATGTCAATAATAGATGTATATAAAATATGCGATCTTTAACTAATCTCTTGCCTTTGCGATAAAGCATTTACTAAAATGAATTCAAAAAGAGAGGGGATTTAAGTATGCAAGAAGCAGAACTAAAGAGGTTGTTTTCTAAATGGGTAGAGATCTTGCGCATTGGCAATAATTGGGATATAAGACTTGAACTTGTCGAAGATCCAAACTTTAAAAAGACCGGTGATATCAAGATCGATACCGAAGACAAAAAAGCGATCGTCTACATCAATGTCCTTGATCCCAACGATGACAATCTTGAAGAGACGATCTGTCATGAACTTTTACACTTAAAACTTTACCCTTTGGATCAATTTGCGGAAAATCTCATCCTTGCAAATTATGAAGAAGGCAGCAAGGCGCAAAACACGCTCTATTATAACTTCTATACCGACCTTGAGATAACAGTCGAAGAAATGACTAAGTGTTTCATGCAAGCTTTAGGCGATAATAAGGAACTGTCCTTTAAAAGAGTCGAAAACAAGCGATCATTTGAAGATCTTTATAAAGGACTTAAAAACCTTGACTGATATTTGCAAACATAATTCGCTTGATCATCTTTAGTCTCTTAGCCGAAAACAAGCTTTTATTGACTTCGGTTAATAAAATTGTTATAGTTTTCGAGCGAATTTTTCTATTATATCCGGAAGATTTGAAAATTGAGGAGATAGATATATGAGCGAAATAAATACGGCAGCTGTACACCAAAACAGTGCCGTGATGAATCCTCTGATCAAAAAGATCAGCAAAGTGGAAGAAAGCGCTGAGCACAGTGCCAGTTATGGCGGCATTGCCGTCAAGACTTTGATCTTCATGCTGGCAGCAGCAGGCGGCATTGTCCTTTACTTTGTCTTGCACGGTACCCTAGAAGGATCCGGTACAATCGATATTGCCGGCTATACCTTTTATCAGACAGAAGCTATGGTATGTTTTATAGCTTTGATCTTATCGGCTATAGCACCGATGATCGCCTTTACGATCCGGCCCCTGATCCCGCTCTTTGGCATCCTTTATTGTGCGGCAGTCGGTTTTAGTATTACGATGCTGGCATCAGTCTTAGGTGCTGAGTACACCTATATGATCTATCTGGCATTGAGTCTTACCTTTGTACTGGTTGCGGTCATGGCTTTTCTTTACGCGGCAAGGATCATCAAAGTGGGCAAACACTTTAGAACGATCGTGATAACTCTGTTTTTTACGACGGTGTTTAGCGGTGCGATCTACTTCTTGCTCGGCCTTATTCCCGGAGTCAAAGAAATGCTTGCGTTTATGCAAGAGTCACCCGTCTTCAGTATCGGCCTCGGTGTTGTCTACATCATCATCGGTTGTGCTTTCTTATTAGTTGATTTTGATACGATCGAGCGCTGTGTCGAGCATAAGCTTCCAAAGAAGTATAAGTGGATGGCAGCCTTCGGATTGGCTTATACCATCATCTACTTGTTCCTTTAGATTTTCAATCTCATCAGCAAATTGACTCAAGACAATAAGTCAAAACAAAACGCCTAAAATCCGAGTCTTCAAGCGACATCAAACCACAAAAGAGTCAATGAACGCCCAAAACGGGCGTTTTTTGTGTATCTTTTACATGCGCCATATATGCTGTCTTATGTAAAAGTCATTTAAAAAGCGCTCCTTTCGAAGCGCCTATCTATATATCTATTAGCTTTATTATTACAGGTAGTATTACATCGGATATGTCAAATATGGATGAGCTTCAAGTTCATCGCAGGTAACATAACCGGCCGGGGCTTTGATAAGACTCGGTATCCGATTTACGACCGTTGCGCAAGTGTGTTCGACTGTTGCCGGTTTGACGCCCAGTTCAGCGAAGTCTCCGACACCCATTCCGACGATATCCGGGTTGACATCGATCGCTCCCACGATCTGAGCTCCGTGTTCATAGAGATAGCGCAGGGTATACTTAGCCATCTTGCCGCATCCGTATTGGACGACTTTGATTTTTCTCATAATATATCCTTAAAGATCATCGATCGAAAAGGGGGGTCGAAAAGTAGCGTTCACCGGTATCCGGCAAGATCGTTACGACGACTTTGCCCTTGCCGAGTTTTGCTGCCAGCATCTTGGCGGCAGCGACATTACTACCCGATGTTATACCTGCCAATACACCCTCGCATTTAGCCAACTCTTTGGCAGTGTCCAGCGCTTCTTTGTCGCTTATCGTGATGATGTCATCATAGATGCTTGTATCCAACACCTCAGGGACAAGACCATCACCAATCCCCATCTGCAGATGGGAAGATACGGTACCACCACTCAAAAGGGCAGCATTTTCGGGCTCTATTGCCCAGATCAGCGTGTCTTTGTTTCGCTCTTTGAGGGCTTTACCGATACCGGTGATCGTCCCACCCGTTCCGATGCCGGCACAAAAACCATCGATCGGTCTTTTGAGGTCGTCGATGATCTCCCTAGCCGTCTTTTCGTAATGAGTGAGTGGGTTGATGATATTTTTAAACTGATCGGGGATGAAGATGTTTGGATCATCTTTGGCCATATTTAAAGCCAGATCCTGACATCTTTTGATACATTTGCCGATATCGCCATCATCTTCTACAAGGATCACTTGTGCGCCATATTGGCTTATGAGCTTTCGGCGCTCTTCACTTACAGAATCCGGCATTATTATCTTGACCCTATAGCCAAGTACTGCTCCGACTAGAGCCAAACCTATGCCCTGATTGCCACTTGTCGTCTCGATTATTATTGAGTCATTGGTCAAAATACCGCTTTTTTGAGCGGCTTTTATCATTTCGTAAGCGGTCCTGGTCTTGATCGATCCGCCGACATTTTGACCTTCGTATTTGGCGTAGATGTCAGCGCCGTTTACATCTTGGATCTTTTTTAGATGGATAAGAGGCGTATTACCGATAGCTTCTAAGATATTCTCGCATAACATAATCATTTCTCCCGATCTTATTATATTCAAAATAAATTACAGTTTAGAAAAGATGCACAAAAGTGGCCAAGAAAGAAAGCCGGTACCTCCTTTAAGACTCGATTAAGTTAGGATGACTATATTTGTAATGAAAGAGGGGATGAAAAAAGTGATATCTGCTGCTTAAAAGATGCTGTCTATTTTGCCGATATCGATGGCGAGACAATCGTTTTAGATTCCACAACTGTCAATAATTACCTGAATGGCATAAAAATGCTGATCTGAATAACTACATGACTCACGATGTCATCGATGAAGAGCGAAAGAGTTATGGTCTAAACGAGCCAGAACTCATGAGAACTGGCGCTTATACGGAACTTAGCGAAGATGAGTCGATCCGAGCGATCTTTTATATAAGACAGTAAACTTGAATGTTGATACCTTAAGCGATGAAACAGTTCACGGTAAACTAAAGATATCACTATTGATCTTGACATCTCTAATGTCGACAAGGTAGATATTGCGATCTATCGCTATGATGGCGAATACTGCATCGTCTATGTCGATGACAAACCGTATGGAAAAGTGCTGCGCTCGGATGTCGTCGATATCATCTAAGCCTTAAACGAGATCGTCTTATAATCAAAGTTCAAAACATGCCTAAAGAGACCCTGTGCTGTGCAGAGTCTTTTAAACTGCTAAGCTTGCGGTATTAGTGTATAATACCGATAAGACACGATGTATCACATCAAAAGGGGAGATGTATGGCAAAAAAAGAAATCACCAATATTATCGATTACCTCATCTGGCGTGGCGACCTAAGCTTTGCGGTCGATCATCTAAACGAGATCGATGCCCTGATATTTTCAAGGTTCTCGTATATGGATATGAAGAGTATCTTAGAAAATGATGGTCAGAGTTTGACGATCAGAGAAGCATATGACATTTATCATGCCGTTGAAGAGTCAAGACCAAAGTATGCCCCACAAGACCCAGAGCTTTTTAAACTCATGGCCCAGTCGACAAGGTATGGTGATCTTCGGATCAGCTTTCATGAATTTCTTTATGATGAAGATGATGTCGAACAGTTTTCGGCTGTTGCGATCTCTATCCCTGATATCGGTCACTTTCTGTCCTTTCGGGGAACGGATAATACGATCAATGGGTGGAAAGAAGATCTGCTCATGACTTTCGATGAACAAGTCCCATCACAACTTGACGCTTTGCATTACATTGAGCATGTGGCCTCAAAACTTGAAGGCGACCTCTTTTTGGGCGGTCATTCCAAAGGTGGCAATCTGGCAGTCTATGCAGCACTGTTTTGTGATGAGGCGATCGCCAAAAGGATCAAGGGCGTCTTTTCTTTTGACGGACCGGGTCTTCATAAAAATGTCAGCGCTGCGATCGAAGATAAGATCGCTCTTCCCTATATTGCGACCTATATGCCCCAATCATCGATCTTTGGTAAGATGCTGACGCATCGCGAATTACAGATCGTCGTAAATTCAAATGCTTCCGGAGTCATGCAACATGATATATATACTTGGGAAGTCATACGCAAGGATTTTGTCTTAGCGACAGAAGATACTTCGACTTCGCGGATCTTTGATCAGGCCTTCCATGATTACTTGGCCAAGCTGTCAAAACAAGACCGCAAGGAAGTCGTTAATGTCATCTTCGATGCGATCGGCCAGTGTGATGCCGAGACAATGGAAGATCTGACTAAAAACTTAGCCGGCAATATGATTAAGGTGGTCAAACACATGAGCAGTCTTGACGATCATGAGGGTAAGCTCATCAAAGATGCGCTGGGCGTCTTAGGTGATTCGATCAGGGATGGCGTCATCGAAGAGATAACCAGTCACATCCCCTTTATCAATAAAAAAGATGAAGAATAATAAAAAAAGGACAAAGATTACTGCGTGAAGTGATCCTTGCCCTTTTTTATCAATCCGGATTTTCACCGATGTGATCGTGGTTCAGGTTGGCATAGATCTTGGCCAAGAATTCATCGGTATAATACTTGTCATACAACTCTCCTAAGAAAGTGATGGGCTCCTTACCGTTTAGACGCTGGGCTTGGCGAAACAGTGCAGTATAGGAGACAAACATGTTAAGAGCCATAAAGACGACTAAGATCGGCAAGGCGACCTTGCCGACTTTGTAGGGGATCATCTCGATGAGCTTTGCTAAAAACGGATAGATGAAGCGCATGAAGATAAGTCCACCAAGTCCCCAAAACAACATAAACGGGATCGTCGTCCGCCCGCCGATGTTTAGCGGCATATTGGAGTAATCCCAAGCATTGGCTTCAAACAGCACTTCACCGATATAGCTCAGACTGTACTCGGCAATCCCGCCGATCAAACAGGAGTAGAGGTAGGTCTTCCATAGTGGTCGGGTATCGTTGTGTTTGCCCAAAAGGAGGGCAAATCCGGCGAAGCCAAAACCGTAGATCGGATTGAAGGGACCATAGATTATGCCCTGTCTTGACTCCCAGACGCCGGTCCTTACAAAGTTGAGGATCTCTTCGTAATAAGTGCCGATGACACAGCCGATCATAAACATAAAAAAGATCTTGGCAAAGCACCAGCCCTTAGCGAATACTTGTTTTGGTTGTACTGAATTTGTTTCCATGGATTTAATCTTAACAATTAGATGAAAGGGTCGTCAATGTCTACTTGAAAAGTTGAATATGAGTTGCGCATATTTGCGCCATTATGTATAATCCATGAGGATTTGGAGGTAAGTATGGATACTTTTAATAAAGTTTGTTATTACATAAGTATTTTTGTGGTCATCTTGGGTGTTGTCATGACGGCGATGTCTCTGATTGTAATAATACCGGATATTTCAACGGCTTCACTTATGGTTCCGGGAGCTTTTTTGATCCTTACTCTTGTGGGACTGTTCTTTATGTTCTTCTATAGAAAGAGAGTCAAAGGTTAATATGGAATATGCAATCAAAACTAATGGCCTTACAAAGAATTATAAAGGCTTTTTAGCTAATGATCATGTTGATATCGCCGTACCTAAAGGCTCGATCTTTGGTCTTATAGGTAGAAACGGGGCTGGCAAGACGACGTTTATGAAGATGGTTTTGGGTTTTACCAATAAGAGTGAAGGTGAGATCATGATAAACGCCAAGACAAAGGAAAACGATCTCTGGCAAGAGAGAGGACATATCGGCAGCATCATCGAGGTACCGGCTTTCTACAATGAGATGACTGCTTATAACAACGCAATGTATTATGCTAAACTGCATGGCAAAGGCAAAAAGGAAGTAGAGAACGCTTTGAAGAAGGTCGGTCTATTCGAGGTTAGAAAACGTCATGTCAAGGCATTCTCTTTGGGGATGCGTCAAAAGCTTGGAATCGCCTGCGCACTTTTGGGTGATCCGGATATCCTCATGCTCGATGAGCCGACCAATGGTTTGGATCCTGTAGCTATTGCCGAGATCAGACATCTTTTACAGGAATTGAATAAAGATGGAGTTACGATTTTTATTTCAAGTCACATCTTGCCGGAAATGGAAAAGATTGCAACGCACTATGCCTTTATGTTAGAGGGGAAGGTCGTCAAGAGTTTTACTT
>CALUZL010000120.1 GCA_944325295.1 uncultured Erysipelotrichaceae bacterium
AAACAGGAGTATATTATTGTGGCTCAGGTCTTAAAAGAAAATGTTCGCTCAGACATTTTAAATGCCGCAAGGGAAGAGATGTTTCTAAAAGGGGTGCGTGAGACATCGATGCGGGACATAGCTAAAGTCGCCCAGGTGACCCCGGGCAATCTTTATCGTTATTTCGATTCAAAAGAAGAGATCGTCTTCACGATCATCCATCGACCTTTACTATTGCTCAACAAAGCGATCGAAGACCTGACGGATTTTCGCATCAGTTTAAAAAAAGAAGTCCAAAAGGTCGGCATCACAAATGAAGGGATCATCGATATCCTCATGAAGATGGCCAAGATCTTAGCGGAAGTATACAGTCACTATCCTAAGGAGATGACCATCTTGATGAACGATGAGAATATCAATGAACATTTTAAAGATTGGCTCACCTCGCTTTTGGCGGTACTCTTAAAAGAGAATGCTCGCCTTAATTTTTCAAGTGACGAACTTCGCGACCGCTATGCTTTGGCGGTGGCAGTATCGGTGTTTTATGGAATAAAAGAATGTTTTATAAGAGGCGACAAAGAGATGACGGAAGAGCTTTTGCGCAATTATTTTCTCTCTTTAGTAGCCCTTTTGAAGACGGAGGTCTAAAGTGGCATTTATCGAATTTGAACACGTATCGAAGATATATAAGACCGGCGAGGTCGAAGTGAGAGCGGTTGACGACGTCTCCTTTAAGATCGACAAAGGAAAGTTTGTAGTGGTTTTAGGAGCGTCAGGTGCCGGCAAGACGACTATCTTGAACCTGCTTGGCGGGATGGACTCTTTGACAAGTGGCAAGATCATCGTCGATGGCCGTGATGTATCAAAGGCCAATGATCGCCAGCTTTGTGAATATCGGCGTTATGATATCGGCTTCATCTTTCAGTTTTACAATCTCGTGCAAAACCTGACAGCTTATGAAAACGTTGAACTTGCAAGACAGATCTGCAAAGACCCTTTGGATGCCAAAGAGGTCTTGGCGATGGTCGGCCTAAAAGAGCGCGCCGATAATTTTCCCTCACAGCTCTCCGGTGGTGAACAACAGCGGGTCGCCATTGCCCGAGCCGTTGCCAAAAATCCGAAACTCTTGTTGTGTGACGAACCGACGGGTGCCCTTGACTATGTCACCGGCAAACAGATCTTGAAAGTCTTGCAGGATATGTCAAAGATCCACCACATAACCGTCATCATGATCACCCACAACAGCGCTTTAGCCAATATTGGCGATACCATTATCAGGGTGAGAAGCGGCAAGATCGAATCGATCAGCGAAAACGCAAGGCCCATGAATGCCGAGGATATAGAGTACTGATGTTTAATCGTGATACTTTAAGACTTATAAAGCGAACGTTTAAACGCTTTATGACATTACTTTTGATGGTCCTGATCGGATCGGGTTTCATGGTGGGCTTGATGTCTTCGAGCACGATGCTCAAAAAATCAGTCGATGCCTACGATGACGCCAATGAACTGATGGACTTTCAGATCTATTCATCGTTTGGCTTTTGTAAAGAGGACCTTGAGGTCATAGCCAACACGCCAATAGTCGACAAAGTCGAAGGCTCGAAATTTATCGACGCTTACGGAAGTGTCAATGAAAGTACGCGCTTTGTCGTTAGAGTCCAAGAACTAGAGAGTGAACTTAACCGTTTTGAACTAAAAGAGGGTCGCATGCCCGAAAAGTTTACGGAGGCACTGGTACTTGAAGGTAGTGAATTGAGCGGTCAGGTCGCTATCGGTGATGTGATAGAGGTCTACAGTGATGACGATATCAGTGACTCTTTAAAGTACACAAAATTCAAGATCGTCGGCAAGGTATCTTCACCGCTTTATTTGGCCAAGACCAATGAGACATCGACGTTTAAAAACTTAACTTTAGATACCGTTATCTATGTCCAAAACAATATCTTCATCGCCGATTACTACACGACGGTTTACTTGACAGTCGATGGCGCCAAAGAAGCTGTCTCCTATAGTGATGAGTATGACAAGATCATTGCGGAAGCGACACCTTATATTGAAGATATGGCCAAAAAGCAGCAGGATTATCTGAAGGATGATCTCATAAAAGAGGCCAACGAAGAGATCGCTGATGCACAAGCGACCCTTGAAAGAGAAGTAGCTGATGCCCAAAAGGAGATCGCTGACGGCCAAAAAGAACTCGATGATGCCTACCAGGAGCTTTTAGATGGCGAAGAGCAATTGGCTGACGGCATCAAGGAATACCAAGACGGTATTGTTGAGCTTGAAGATGCCAAAAAAGAACTCGATGATGCGCAAAAGCAACTCGACGATGGTAAAGCCGAGTTTGAAGACGGAAGAAAACAACTTGCCGAAGGTCAGGCTGAACTGCAAGCGGGCATCGACCAGATCCAAGAGCAGTTTGGAATGTCGCCATCGGAAGCTAAAAGTATGCTGAATAATGCTCAAACAGCCATAAATGAAGTCAGTCAAGACCTGGACATCTTTGATGACATCATCAACCTCAAAATGAACGATGATCTAAACAATAATGGTATTACTGATAGCGATGAGATCCTTGGCTATGATGATCAAGCAGAACATCATGACGGATATCTTAAATTGATGCAAAAGGAAGACACCACAGAAGATGATTTCAACAACTATAAAAACCAGATAGCGGCGATAATAAATAATGAGATAGCGCTAAATCAAACTATCGTCGAAAGAGGAGATAGACTTTCAGATAACATTGAAGCACTTTCTAATCTTATGGGAATGTTTGGTGATGAGAGCGATACCGACAGTTCGCTTGGACAATTGACTTCTTTAGCTGGTTCTTTAAAGCCGATGATAGAAGAATCGGATAATAATTTACAAACACTTAGTGCGATACAAGAGGATCTGGTTAGTTTAAACTACAGTGAAAGAGCGGAACAGACAAATCAATATGAAGATTTAAATAAAAAAGTTGATAACTATTATCGGGCAACAAAGCAAGAAATAGTTACCAATATTTTTGGCATTGATATTGGAGAAAAAACTTTCAAAGAGCTGTCTAGCATGGTTCCTTCTTTACCTGACGGAATACTTAGTGAAGAACTGAAACAGACAGTTTTGATGTTGGCTCAAATCATTCCGGATGTAACTTTGAATGAATTTATAGATGATCCAAGTGGTGCGCTTGGTGGACCTAAAGAGAATATTCGGGCTGAACTTGCCGCTTACAGTCAAGAGCTTGCTGCTTATGAGGGGCTTCTTGATGAGCTCTTAGATGGTCAGGCGCAGCTTGCCGATGCACGAAGACAGCTAAAGGATGCTGAAAAGCAGATCGAAGATGGCCAAAAAGAGATCGATGACGGTTGGGTCCAGTACTATGATGGGCAAAAAGAGCTTGAAGATGCCAAAAAAGAACTCGAAGATGCCAGAGTCGAACTTGATGACGGTTGGGTGCAATACTATGATGGGATCGCTGAACTTGAAGATGGCAAAAGAGAACTTGAAGATGAAGTCAACGAGGCTAAAAATGACATTGCTAAAGCGAAACAGGATCTCGAAGATCTGCCCGAAGCCGAATGGACAGTGCTCGATCGCGAAAGTAACTACAGTCAAGCGCTCTTTGGTGGTACAGTCGATCAGATGGCAAATATCGGCAACATCTTCCCACTTTTATTCTTCTTGGTCGCAGCCCTTGTATGTCTGACGA
>CALUZL010000121.1 GCA_944325295.1 uncultured Erysipelotrichaceae bacterium
CAGTTCGATCGCAGATCTCGACGGTGCGATGGTCGGTATCAACCCTTCAAGCGGTGAGACACCATCGGCTTTAGGCCAAAGGTATTTAAACGAAAAGAGCATCAGTCCGCACTATGTCGATTATGAAACAGTCAACGAACTCTTTTTGGCTCTCGCTCAGGGCGATGTCGAAGCGGCTCTTTTGCCAAGCGGCTTTCGTTCCCTGTTTGAAGATGAAGAGGGTTACAGCGAATATTTGGAAAACGTTGAAGTCCTGATGGAGACAAGTGAAGAGGTCAAGACCGGTGAAAACGAGAGTGCCGGTATGAATCTGTCGATGGAGCCGTTTAGCGTCTTGCTTATAGGATATGCCCCGGAGACGGAGACCTATGGTCTGGCTGACTCGATCATCGTTGCGGCAGTCAATCCGCAAACGATGACGGTAACGATGACCTCGATCCCCCGCGACAGTTATGTCAAGATCGCCGGTACCAACTCGATGCAAAAAATCAATGCGGCCAGAGGTATCTCCCGCCAGTGTCTAATGGATACGGTATCGGAGATGATGGATATCGATATCGATCTTTACATGGAAGTCAATTTTGAAGGCGTGGTCGATATCGTCGATGCCTTAGGTGGGATCTGGATCGATTCACCGGTCGAATTTGTCGGTCAGGACCAGAGTACCGATCGGGGTAAATATACCGTCTGGGTCGCCCAGGGTGGCCAATGGGCCAATGGCCAGCAAGCCTTAGCTTTCGCAAGAGAGCGCCATGCGATGCCCAATGGCGATTATGACCGCCAGCTCAACCAGCAGCAGGTCATTGCCCAGATCGTATCGCGACTTTTGGAGCTAAACGATGTCAACCGCGCTCTTGACGCTTTAGAAGCGGCCGGCGACAACCTTTCGACGAATATCTCCGTCAGTCAGTTGACCGAACTTTTCAATTATCTTTTGACGGTACCAAACTTTACCGGTTTTGAGACGATGAACTTGATCGACATCCAAAACATGCGAATCACCGGTGTCGATTCTTACTACTACGATTACGGAGCACATTTGCCACTTTGGATCATGGTCCCATATAATGGCTCGATTGTGGAAAACCAAGAGCGGATCGCCGCTACCTTGGGTCAATATGAAGATATCGATCAGGTCAGCTGCTTCAAGTTCTTTGCGCAGTATCCTTACTATCGGGAAGCGCTCTATCACACTTACTTCAATGAGACCGTCGATATCCCGGATATGCCGGACTTTGTCCCCAACTTCCTCAATCAGGGCGCAACGCTTGACGATGTAAGAGCTTGGGCCACTGAAAGAGACATAACCCTTGAGGTCATCTATGTCGGTGAGGACGATCCGCGCTATGTTGCCGGTGCTGAGGGCTTAGTCGTCGATTACAGCCCGGGCTATGCGACTCTAGTCAGTGATCTTGGCGGCCAGTTTACGGTCTATGTCAGCGGTGAGGTCCAAGATGTCATCGAAGATGATGGCACGGTACCGAATTTTGAAGGCTTACCGCTAGCTGATCTTGAAGATTGGTGTATAAGAAACGGCATCGGCATAAGTGTCGAATACATCTCAAGCGACGATGAATCCTTGAACGGTACGATCTATGCCCATGACATGATCGGTGAAGCTATCGAAGATGTCGAAGTCATAAATGTTACCGTCTATGAAGGCGAGTATATCCCACCTGAAGAGAGCGATCCTGAGACCAGTGATGAGCCGGAGACTACCGATGAGCCTGAGGTGAGTGACGAACCTCAAGAGGGCGATGAGATGCCGATCTATACCGGCGAGAGTCCGGATGTGGTCGAAGGTATGACCTATGATCAGGCTGTCAGTTGGTGTGATGTCAATGGGTATGCTTGCGAATTTCGCGGTAATACCGATGGCTATGTGACCTATCTTTGGGGTGCAAACGGCATCGACAACCTCTGGTTCAATATGGAGTAATACATGAAGATATCAAGACATAAGAGTGGCTTTGCCACTCTTATTACCATAATCACCTTAGCTATGACGCTATCCCTTTGTGGTTGTCAAAATGTGAAAGAAGCACAGCCAAGTCCATCAGCTACCACCCAAAGCGAAACGCAAGAGACTTCCAAAGCCAAGGTCGAGATCGTGCCTTATGACTATTTTAAGGGTGAGGGAAATGGTGAAAATTATGCCAAAGGTAGTGATGAGATCATAAAGCTAAGTGGCAAAGAGCCCTACAGTATCTACAGTGACAATCTCTACTTGCCAAAGGGTGCGTATGAATTCACCTTTACCCTGAAAGCGACAGAGGGTTATACGGGCTACTTTGAGATCTGGGATGATGAAGATCTGCTCATCGAAAGTGCGATCATCACTACCGGCACTAACACCATCGACTTTACCTGTGAGGATGACCTCTACAGCGCTCAGATCCGTTTTCGCTTTTCGGGCAATGGCCAAAGGATCACTATCGGTGATTTTTTCATCCAAAGAGAGCGCTCGGTGGCGATCTTTGTCGATCAGGTCGGCTATAAACCAAACAGTCGCAAATGTGCGATCGCTAAATTCGACCAAGGCAATTATTTTGACGTCATCGATAAAAGTAATGGCGAGGTCGTTTTGACGGTCTTAAACAGTGAGATGGTATACAGCGAAGATGCCAAAGAGTATGTGTCAAAGCTTGATTTTAGTGACCTTGAAAAAAGCGGTACTTATTATATCCGCTCAAGCTATGGCTATGTGAGCGAAGATTTTGTGATCAGTGCTGATGTTTACGACGAGCTTTACAGTGACGCGCTCACCTTCTTTTATCGACAGCGCTGTGGTGAAGATGTCCAAAGCGAAGACATAAGACACGAAATATGTCATAATCGCTCGGCAATGATCTATGGGACAAGTGAAGCATTTAGCCCCTATGGCGGATGGCACGATGCCGGTGATTACGGTCGCTATATCGAGACCGGGGCCAAGGCTTTGCGCGATCTTTTGGGCGCGTATATCATAAGCGGCGATGAGGCGATCTTAGCTGAAGCGCGCTATGAGCTCGAATTCTTTTTGACGATGCAAAGAAGTGATGGCGGCGTCTATGATAAGGTGGTCACAAAAAACTATGCCGGTGAAGTCCTGCCGCAAGATGATACGGCCCTTTTATACGTCATAAGTCCCAAGAGCTCATCGTCGGCCAATTTCATAAGTGTCATAAGTACGGCAGCCAAGATCTACAAAGATACCGATCCTGACTTCAGTGCGTTGCTCTATGAAGCGGCTGAGCGCTCTTATGACTATCTTTACCGAAACGAGTATCAAGATGAAGCCATGCCTTCTGAATTTAATGCCGGAAACTACAATACGGCTGCCAAAGAATACTATTACTACATCGCCAATATGGGCATGTGGTATATGAGTGAAAACGAGGATTACCTCAAAGAAGCTTTTAGCGCATTATCTATAGACGATATTAAACTTCACACCCTCTACTATGATCCTTTGGTGTTATTTTCAAGTTTCTTGTATCTTTTAGAGGGCGATGAAACTTCTTCGTACTATAAAAAACTTGATCAGGTCTTTAAAGATCAGGTCTATGCCCTGCTTTATGAACTTGAAGCTGATCCCTATCGGATCTCGATAAGCGATTACTATTGGGGATCTTGCGGCATGGTATTGGATGAGGCGGCAGCGCTTATCATGGGCCATATCCTCTATGGAGATGACGCCTTTCTTTTTGGCGCTCAAGAAGATCTCGATTACATCTTGGGCAAAAACAGCTTAGGCAGATCTTATGTGGTTGGCTATGGCGCTAACTACCCCCAAAACATCCACCATCGCATCGCTCATCTTTTGAATGTCGAATATAAAGGCGCCCTGGTCGGTGGTCCCGATGAAGTCAAAGAAGATCCGATCACGATGGCGATGAGTGCGGTGGCCGATCAAAAGGTCTATGCCGATGATTATAACAGTTACAGCACCAACGAAGTCTCGATCATCTATAACTCTGCTTTAGTCTTCGTCTTAAACTACTTAAAATAGCCCTGATAACTTTTAAGCGGCGTCTGCTATAATAGGACCGATGGCAAAAGTCAGTATCATAACTCCCGTATACAATACCGGCGTCTATCTAAAACGCTGTCTTTCCTCGCTTTGTGAGCAGACATATCAAGATCTTGAGATCATCCTGATCGACAACAACAGCGACGATGAGCTCACGCTTTCGATCATTGAAAGCTATCGAAAAAAGGACAGCCGCATCCGTTATTATAAAGAGCCAAGGCAGGGACTATCGATCGCCTACAACAGCGGTCTTGAAAGAGTGAGTGGTGACTATATCGTCTTTGTCGACAGTGACGACTATTTAAAAAAAGAAGCGATCGCGATCTTACTAAAGGAGATCGAAGAGAGCGGCGCCGATCTTGTGGGTGCCGGTTACTATTTGAAGTTTGATCATTTTAAGTTTGTGCGCAAGGGTTCAAGACAACAGATCCTCACCAAGATCGAAGCTTTGCGAAAGCTTTGCAAAAACACCGGTGTCAACAATTACGTCTGGGCCAAGATCTATAAAGCAAAACTGCTAAAGGATATCCGTTTCAATGAGTCCTACAACAATTTCTCTGACATGGAATACACGGCAAAAGTTCTTGTCAAGGCCGACAAGATCGCAATGATAAACAAGCGGCTTTACTACTACTACCAGCGCAAAGGCTCATCGACAAACGGCATGAGCTATAAGGAAGCCTTGCGGATGTTTGCCTGTTTTAAGATGCAAGAAGACTATTTAAATAAGCTTTTCCCAACTGAGCACTTCAGCATGTATCAGAGCTTTTACCGAAGTGAGATCATGATCTTACTTGGCTATCTTAAAAGCGACACTAAAGATATCTATCTGCCACAATACGATGATCGCAACATCTGGTTTATCTTTAAAGTGTTTCGTTATATACTTTGGCAGATCGTCTGTCTTAAAAAAGGCTTGGGTCTAAAAAAGATCGAAAGAAGGAGCGAGCAATGAACTACATCTTAGTTGACGACATGCTTTATATCGATATCGCAAGCATGCACGCAAAAACGATAAAAGAATTTCTGGATATCTATATCATATCTAAAAAGTACAAACATCTTCTCATCCAAAACAAGTGGCTCTATATCGACGAGCGTCCGGCTAAAAGAGAAGATGAGCTCAAAGGCGATAAACTGGTGTTGAGGCTCTATCCTTTAAGCGATGATGATCAGGGCCACTATGGCGAACTCAAAGTCGTCTATGAAGATGAGCTTTGCCTTATCGTCTATAAGCCTGAAGGTCTTTTGGTGCACTCTGACGGAAATGGGGAAGTGACGCTCACCGATATCGTTAAAAACTACCTCTACCGAAGCGGCATCAAAGCTCTTGCCCATCCTTTGCATCGGTTAGACAAAGAGACGCAAGGACTTATCTTCTTTTCTAAAAGTGCCCTCTTTGAAGGTTACTTCGATCGCGAGCTTGAATATAAGCGGATCAAACGAAATTATATCGCCGTTACAAAAGGCATTATAAAAGAAAGGCTTGTCATCGATCTGCCCTTGGGCAAAGATCGTCATGACTCCAAAAGACAAGTCGTATACCAAAAAGGTAAAGAAGCCAAAACGATCGTCACCCCGATCACAAGCGGCGCTGACTACAGTGTCGTGAAATGTGAACTGAAGACCGGAAGGACTCATCAGATCCGGGTCCATTTGGCCCAAAGCGGCTATCCGATCCTAAACGATGATCTCTATGGCATCAAAAGCGATCTCATTAAAGAGATGGGTCTTGTAGCCAATGAAATGTCTTTCTATCAGCCCTTAAAGGAAGAGTTTATCGAAGTTTGTTGTGATCTTCCTAAAGATATCGAGGCACTCATATGAAAGAGATCAAGACCAACGCCATGCGCCAGCTTGACAAAGCCCACATCAAGTATGAAGTTTTGACCTATGATATCGCTAAGGAAGAGTTTGATGGCGAAGTCGTCTCCGACATGTTGGGACTTGATCATGACATCTGCTTTAAGACTTTGGCCCTGAGCCATGGAAGTGATCTATACATCATCGCCATCCCCGTAAACAAGAATATCGACCTAAAAAAAGCGGCAAGGGAAGCAGGTGTCAAAAGCTTTGAGATGATCAAAGTCAAAGATCTGAAGGCCAAGGTCGGCTATGAAAGAGGCAGTGTTTCCCCGATCGGGATCAGAGCTAAACACAAACTGATATTCGATAAAAGCGTAAACGACCTCGCCAAGATCGAGATCAGCGGCGGGATGCTTGGAATCGGCTTACTTTTAGATAGAAAAGAACTTATCGATTACCTTAAACCTTTAATTTTGGATGTATGCAAGGAGGAAATATGATCAAAGCAGTGTTTTTCGACTTGGATGGTACCCTTGTACCCTGTGATACCAACGAATTCATCCGTGGCTATTTTAAGCTTTTGGCAAAATACATGATCGATCATGACCTGAATGTCGATGTCTCACGGATGCCCGGCGATATCATGGCGGCTTGCTATAAGGTGATGAAGAATGATGGTACGATGACCAACAAAGAGCGCTTCTGGTTAGAGTTTTTTAAACTCTATCCCATGAGTGAAAAAGAAGGCAAAGAATTCATGCGCTCCTGCGATCGGTTCTATGAGACAAAGTTCGATGATGCCAAATATCTATTAAGTCCTAAGGATCCTTACATTGATGATGTGATCGAATACCTAAATGAGTGTATGTTGATAAAGGTATTGGCAACAAGCCCGGTATTCCCAAGAGCCGCGACCAACAAGAGAGTAAACTGGATCGGACATGAATTTGAAGAGTTTGACCATATAACAACTTATGATAACTGCATCTTCTGCAAGCCAAGTCTTGATTATTACCGTGAACTGCTAATAATGTTTGCCCTTAAAGGTGAAGAGGTTTTGATGGTTGGAAATGATATGAATGAAGATATAAAGCCGGCAAAAGCTTTAAAAATGCAGACGTTCTTTATCGATTCCTTCCCCTTAAATGATGATGGAACCTATACTGGACCAAGAGGAACATTCAAAGATCTCTTGGCATATCTCAAAGAAATAATGAAAACGGCACAATAGTTGTGCTAATATATACCCATGAGAAAAGTACTTGACAACATAACCAATTATGCGACAAACTTAGCCAGCCAGCCAGCCAGCCAGCCAGCCAGCCAGCCAGACAGCCAGCCAGCCAGCCAGCCAGCCAGCCAGCCAGCCAGCCAGCCAT
>CALUZL010000122.1 GCA_944325295.1 uncultured Erysipelotrichaceae bacterium
AAAGTTAATAAAATTGTCATAAAGATTTTTAGCATAAGATCACCTCTTAATCAAAGTTTATTAATCAAATGGTGTCCTTTTCAACATAACTCCCAAAAGATGAGTTTTTCCGTATATCATCATGTAAAAAATGATGTTTTTTGGAATTACATATCACACGCATTCTTGAATCGGTTTAGTTTAGAATAGTTTTTGGTATTGCTTGTGAGATATGACAAATTATCAAAAACAATTTTTTTAATGAAATTACCACCGGAACAGGCGACATCAACTAAGATATCGAGTATATAATCTTCCAAAAAGATCATCGTTTTACGATTAAGCGGTTCGCTTTTATATTTCTCTTTGTAAAAGATAACAATTTTCTTTTCTCTTTTATTGATTATGTTGTTTATATTTGTTTTTAAAAGAATATCTTTTAGTTTGTCTGTCTTTTTAAGTTTTTCAAAAGAGTCAAAAAAGAATATTACAGATGTTCCTAATTTACAATCAGGGAAAGATTTAGCCAGTTTAAAGTAATGTATTGAATTAATATAGTCATTATTCATGTAATGAATCATTGCCGATTGTTTGAGGAGGTCTATCTTTTTTGATTCGCTTATGTCAAGATTGTTATCGACAAGCAATTCACATCTCTTGAGGTATTCTAAGCTTAATCCAAAAAGGTTCATATTGCACAGCGCGAATGCCACATTGTTATAAACGAGATATCTTTGATAATCGTTAAGTTCGTATTCTGCATTTAATAAATTAGTTAAAAATGGGTATGCTTCATCTAATTTATCATCATCTACAATCATGTCCAGTTTTATCGAAAAGAACATGGGAGTATTGATAAAAAGTCTTGCTTTATCATACAGATCATCTTTGATCAAAGATACCTCTTCGTAATACTTAGAAACAGCAATTAGAAAAAAGAGGTCGATCATCTTATTTTTAGTATCTAATTTACTGCTTATAAACAGGTAGATATCGATATTGGATTTTGACGGATATGTCTTGTAAAGCAGAAAGGAAATAATGTCTTTATAAAGCATCAATAGTTCTTTGATGTAAAGATGGTTACTGTATTTTATTATGGCTTCATCGATAATAGACACTTCTTGTTTAAGTTTACTAGCGGAAAAAGAAGATATGTTTTCAATGATTCTATCTCTTATTCCGTAGATATATTTATAAATGTTTTGATTAAGTGTAATCTTTAAATCCATATTTTCAGCAAGGTCATAATAAAAATGATCTCTTGACACGTTTCCGTTTTCAATGAGAGTTAGTGTTTTCGGATCGCATATTCTTTTTCCGTTTTTTGTTGTAATAACCCTTTTGATGGTCATCTTCTTCTTTTTATGATAGTAGCCTATCAATGCGCCGATCATCTTTTTTTCGGAATCTGAATCATATCTTTTGCTCTTGTTCATTACATAATAATTTTAACAAAATAAATTGAAAAAAATTTAAAAAAATATTAAAGTGCTTACAAAATGATGATATACTCTATTTATCAGGGGGCAGATTTTATGAATTTCGTATTTATTTCACCTAATTTTCCGGTCGATTATTATCATTTTTGTACATCTTTAAGTGAACATGGCGTCAATGTCTTGGGGATCGGCGATGCTCCTTATGATTCTCTTGTGGGGGAACTTAAGGCAGCACTTAGCGAATACTATCGCGTCGATTCTTTGGAGGATTATGAGGCTGTGGAAAGAGCCTGTCTTTATTTTGAAGAGAAGTATGGGCATTTAGACTGGCTTGAATCCAACAATGAGTATTGGCTGATGCAGGATGCAAGACTCAGGACGCGCTTTGGGATAGTGACCGGTATCTTAGATGAGAATATCGACTTCATCAAGTATAAAAGCGTCATGAAGAGGTTGTATGAGATCGCCGGCGTAAAGGTGGCTCGCTACCACATGGTGGATGATTACGAGGGTTGCAAGGCTTTCATTCAAGAGGTCGGCTATCCCGTCGTCGTCAAACCGGACAATGGCGTTGGCGCCAGTAAGACCTATCGCTTAGACAATGACGATGATCTGGCTTCCTTTATCGATACCAAAAGTGATATCCCGATGATCATGGAAGAATTCGTCTATGGTGATCTTGTTTCTTACGATGGGATCGCCAATTCCAAAAGAGAGGTCATCTATGAGACTTCTCATGTCTTCCCACGCCAGGTCATGGATATCGTAAACAATAATCTGGACTGTTTTTACTGGTCGATCAAGACGATACCGGATGATCTGCGCCTGGCTGGGCAAAGAGTCGTTCGCAACTTCCCGTCAAACAGTCGTTGTTTCCATCTGGAATTCTTTATCCTCAAGGAAGATAAGGAAGGATTGGGTAAAAAAGGTGATATAATCGGACTTGAAGTGAATATGCGTACGCCCGGTGGTGTCACTCCGGATATGATGAACTATGCGGCTGATATCAATATTTTTGACATCTATGCCGACATGGTCACAAAAGATGGCACTGACATCGACTCTTCTAATAAGAAGTATTATTGTGTCTACGCCGCAAGGCGCAAGGAACATCACTACGATGTGCCTTTAGATGATGTACGACGTATCTATCAAGATCAGGTTGTGATGAGCTTTACAAATCCGCCGGCAATAGCCGGGGCTATGGGCGACGATGCCTTAGTGGCAAGATTTTTAGAAAAAGAAGATATTTGGCCGTTCATCAAGGCGGTCGTGGAGGATAACAAGTAATGGAAACCGTTTATATGAAAGAGTATTCACACCATTTAAAAAGAGAAATGGAGTATAAGGTCTACGGAAATGGCGGTCGTCCCTGCATCGTCTTTCCGGCACAAAACGGGCGGTTTTTCGACTATGAAAACTTCGGTATGGTCGAGGTCCTGAAGCCTTTTATCGAAAGTGGCAAACTGCAGCTTTTCTGTATTGATTCGATCGATGGCGAGACCTGGTCAGCCGCTGGCGATGAAGGTGCCAGGATCGAAAGACATGAGGCCTGGGTCGATTATATCTGCGATGAATTTTTAAGACGGATATACCAGGTTAATCCTTTTGGCGGCAAGCCCTTCCTTACTGGTTGTTCCATGGGGGCCAGCCATTCATTGAACATCTACCTTCGAAGACCGGAACTCTTCTCAGGCTGTATCGCCCTGAGTGGCATCTATCATGCGACTTATTTCTTCCCAAACTATCAGGATTATCGCATCTATTTGAACTCTCCCACTGATTATTTAGTCCATATGAGTGATGATCATCCGCTTTTGGAGGAGTATCGTCAGGGCAATATCATCGTCTGTATCGGTCAGGGAGCTTGGGAAGCCGAAGGGATCATCGACACCAGGATCATCGAGCAGCAACTTAATCGACTGCAGGTTCCTTGCTGGATCGACTATTGGGGCGAAGACGTCTATCACGATTGGCCCTGGTGGCAAAAACAGATCGTCTACTTCATGCCGTACATGTTAGGAGAAAAATAATATGGTCATAAAAGAGGAAGTTTATATAACTCCTTTTTTAGAGAGCAGGACTTTACACATCTATGTTCCTGATGATCTGAAAGAGGATGAGAGATGTCCAGTGATCTATATGTTTGACGGTCACAATCTCTTTTTTGATGAGGATGCGACTTATGGAACATCATGGGGTTTAAAAGATACCTTTGAGCGTTATGGCGTAAAGGTGATCGTCGTCGGGATCGAATGCAACCACATCGAAAACTATCGACTTTTTGAGTTTTCGCCTTATTCTTTCTTTGATGAAGATTATGGTGCGATCGAAGGGTTTGGGAAGGTCTTGTTTGAATGGATGATCACTGAATTGAAACCCTATATCGATGCCAAGTATCCGACTTTGCCAAAGCGCGAGCATACAGCGATCGGCGGCTCCAGTATGGGTGGCTTGATGGCCCTTTACGGGGCAGTGGCCCACAGCGCTGTCTTTTCGCGCTCCATCGCTGCTTCACCCTACACTTTCTATGTCATTCAGGATATCTTAAACGATATCTATACCAGTGACATCGTCAAAGATACGACGATCTATTTGTCCTTTGGCGCCAAGGAAGTGCGCCGTAAGAGTGAACTTGTAAATTATGTCGATCAGATCTTCAAGATCCAAAGAGCGCTTGACGGTCGCTTGCACCTATTGTTGCACATCTTTAAAGGTCATGATCACAGCGAGTCTTCTTGGCGAAAGGAAGTCAAGACTTGGCTTAAAGAATTACACTACATCGAACACTATCAATAGGGGAAATCGCGATGGTCTTCCTTCTCCTCCAAAGCGAGAGTGTCTAAGATGTCATTTTTCTTTTTTTCCTGAGTGATCTTTTCGATCGTTTCAACTTTCATGAGGGGCGCATCCGGTGTATGCGTCTTTTTCTTTCTTTTGTGATTGTAGGAAATGTAGATCGTGATGAGCGAAGCCAATAAGACGATGGTGATAAGAAAGATGACGATAAGAGCTGAGATGCCGCTATAGATACCGGAGCGGACGATGATCTTTGTGACGTCGTCCTCGATGATATCGACAGTCAGGATATCGCCATTTATCGTACCGCTGTTGGCGCTTAGGATATCGCCTGGCATCTGGATCCTTTCAATGATCGAAAAACCGTAGGCTTCAAGGATCTGTTTGTAGTCATCGCCAAGCCCAAACGCATCAAATTCGATCAGATAGTCACTTTCGATTTGCAAGTCATGGACAAAAAGGATCTCATCATCTTCACGAGTTATGGTTATCTGCTCATTTTGCGATGCGGCACGCTTATTTTCGATGGTGATCGCTTGATAGCGCGTATCGTCGATCGTGACTTCTTTTTGGGTTACGACCGAGTCAGCTTTGCTGAAAACGGCGATCAGGTCATCTTTATAGTTTTCGAAGTGATAACTCTCATCGTTTATGATAGTCATCGGAATCAAGATCTCGGTCTCGCTTTGGTATGTTTGGTCGCTGAAGATGCGATAGTTGCCATTTATCTGCATACAACCGGAGAGGATAAATGCCAAAGCGATCATGACAAATAAGAGCGATCTTTTTCTCATAGGAAATATTATAGTTAGTTTGCAACTCTTTTACAAATGCAATAAAATAAGTCCATGGCCAAAAAAAGAAAGATCAAAGCGGGAAGAACCGCTGTCTTATTGATGGCGATCGTCATCCTATTGGTGTCGATCTTGGGCGGCATGATCTACTTGTTTGAGCTGGTATCACAAAAAGACGAGGTCTTGCAAGCCTGTCGGGTGCCGATGGATACCTATCAGACACTTGACATACCACTGAACTCAGAGAATTATGTCATTGCCCGGATCGATGATGAAGAGCGGATCCTCTATGCCAAAGATCTCCATGAAAGAGTCTATCCGGCTTCACTGACCAAGATAATGACGATGATGGTCACCTTAGATCATACCCAAAATATAAATGAGATCCTGACGGTAAAAGATGAAGATCTCGAAGGATTGATCGAAGCCAACGCTTCCGTTTTTGGGCTTGCAAGCGGCGATGAGATCAGTGTCATCGACGCCCTGTATGGGCTGATATTGGAATCGGGGGCAGATTGTGCCAATCTATTGAAGCGGTATGTCAGTGATCAGGGCTATGATTTTATCGAGCTAATGAATGAAAAAGCTGCTGATCTCATGATGAAGGACAGCCATTTTTCTTCGGTGAGCGGTCTTCATGAAGATGACAATTACACTACGGTCTACGACTTGATGTTGCTGATGCGAGAAGCGCTTAAAAACGACAATGCCCGCACGATCCTTGAAACGATGACCTACAGCGATGACGGCTATGAGTTTTATTCGACTTTGAGCAGTTATGAAGATCTCTTTACGACTGATGACTATAAGGTCTTGGGCGGCAAGACCGGTTTTACCTACGAAGCCCATCTTTGCATTGCGGCTGTCGTGGCCAAAGATGGTGACACCTATCTTGTGATCTTGGCCAATGCCGATGAAAATGGCGAAGATGGCCGCAGTGGTCACCTTGAAGATGTCTTGGATATCCTAGAAACTTACTTTGTAAGGTGATAATATAATGATATGAGTATCTATGTGATCGGAGCCTGCAATATCGATATAACTGCTAAAGGTGCCAAAGAACTTGTGGCCCATGATTCAAACCCGGGCAAGATCACCATGACTCTTGGCGGTGTCGGTCACAATGTTGCCAAAAACATCCATAATCTGACAAACGATGTCATCTTTATATCGACCTTTGGTTTTGATCATTTCGGCAAGATTGCCTATGAGGGCTGTCTTGATGAGGGCTTAGACCTCAAATACAGTCACATCAGTACTAGTAGACCCCAATCGCTCTATCTTGCCGTTTTGGATGCTGATGGCGATATGTCAGTCGGGGTCAATGACATGCGGCTCATTGAAGATATGACTTATGAAGATCTCAAAGATCTAAAGGATGTCATCGGTGCTGATGACTATCTCATGGTCGACAACAACCTCAAATCGGCGATAAGCGAGCAGATCTTTAAAGAGTTTAAAGGGATCAAGTTCACTGATGCCATAAGTGCCAGTAAGGCGCCAAAACTTTTAAAGTCGCTGGCTTATATCGACCTCTTAAAGGTCAATCGCTATGAGGGCGAAAGGTTGAGCGGTATGGAACTGAAAGATGAAAAGGCGATCTTTTTGGCACTCAGGTCCTTTATGGATCAAGGCACAAAGGAGATCATCCTGACCTTTCGCGATGGTCTTTACATGGCAAGTGATGGGGAAGTTTGGCGCTGGCTTCACGGTGCGAGTAGAAAAGACATCATCAATGCCACCGGTGCCGGGGATGCGCTGCTTGGCGCCTATATCGGGGCGACATATGATGGCTATGATAAGAAAAGATGTATAGCTTATGCGCTGGCTGCCTCCCTTATGACGATCGAAGATGAAAAAACAGTCAGCGACCTGACTTATGCAAAACTTGATGCCTTATTGGCGAAACTGGATATCAAAGGAGAGAAGATATGTTATTGAGAGTAAATGAAGAAGTAAAAAGAGCACTTGCTGAAAAAAGGCCGGTCGTCGCTTTAGAGTCGACGATCATTTCCCATGGCATGCCCTACCCGCGCAATGTCAAGACAGCTTTAGAAGTAGAAAAGATCTTAAAAGAGGCCGGTGTTGTCCCGGCGACGATCGGGATCATTGACGGTGTCGGCGTCATCGGCATGAGTGAAGACGAGATCGAAGAATTCGGCAAAAGAGAGGGGATCGCCAAAGTCTCAAGAAGAGATCTGCCGATCATCATGGCCGAAAAGTGCTGGGGAGCGACAACGGTCGCAACGACGATGATCTTGGCCAGTCTTGCCGGTATTGAAGTCTTTGTCACCGGTGGGATCGGCGGAGTCCATCGCGGGGCCCAAGAGACTTTCGATATTTCAGCTGATCTGCAAGAGCTTGCCCATACGAATGTGACTGTCGTCTGTGCCGGTGCCAAGGCGATCTTGGATCTGCCTTTGACGCTTGAATATCTTGAAACATTCGGCGTTCCGGTATTGGGTTATAAGACGGAAGAACTTTCGGCCTTTTATA
>CALUZL010000123.1 GCA_944325295.1 uncultured Erysipelotrichaceae bacterium
TAAAGGCTTGAATGCCCCGTTTGTAAGTCTCATCGATCAACTCTTTATTTTTGAAGTTGACCATTGAGAACTCAGGTTGATGGACGACGATATCGGCATATTTACTGGCTTCTTCGATCTGTTCCAAATAGAAGTTTGAAACGGCGATGTAACGGATCTTGCCCATCTCTTTAAGCAGGTTCAAAGCTGTCATCGTCTCACGAAGCGGTGTATTGAGGTCCGGCCAGTGAACAAAGTAGAAATCGATGTGATCAGTCTTAAGGTTCATAAGTGAACTTTCGACTTCACGCATGATATTCTTAAAGCTTGAATCTCTGGTCATCCTCTGCATGGCATTTGGCACCATGCCGAATTTAGTCGAGATGAGGACTTTATCACGATAACCGTCGGCTAAGGCTTCACCTACAGCCTGTTCGGCATAACCGTTTCCGTATACCGGTGCGGTATCGATGTGATTGACACCCATATCAATGGCAAGGCGGATCGCCTTGATTGCCTCATCACGATCCACCTTTCCAAAATTATCCCGACCACTAATAGCCCAAGTACCAATACTTAATTTCGATACTTTTTCCTTTGCCTTAATTAAATCGGTATATTGCATAATTTTTTAACAGATTCCTACAAATCCAAGAACGAAACCGATACCCATGACGATAAAGATCAATGCGTTCAAGTTTACATTCTTCTTTAAAGCATAGTAGCAGACAAAGCTCAAACTCAATGGTAAGACACCTACTAACAACTGATCCAAGTATGTCTGGATTAAAACAGGTTCAGCATCCTGCATTGGGATTGAAAGCGCGATATTGAAGGTAACGGTTGTAGCAACCATGTAACCGACCATCATCATACCGATGATACCGGCACATTTGATCAAGATCTGAATCAAACCTGATTTGAAAGCCTGTGAAATGAAGCTTTCACCCATTGTGTAACCAAGATAAGTTAAGTAGTAACGACCTAACATACCAGGAATGTTGTAGATGAGTAAGAATAAGATCGGTCCAAGGATCGAACCACCGGCAGCAGCACCGATACCGACAGCAGCAGCGATAGATCTTACGATACCCCAATAGATAGAGTCACCGATACCGCTCATCGGGCCCATCAGAGCCGTCTTGATAGAAACGATTGCTGACGGATCATATTCTCCGTAGTTCTCGGCATTTTCTTTTTCCATCGAAGCTACAAGACCCATGGCGAATGTACCGACATTCTGAGTGATGTTGTATGGCGTCATATGACGAACCATAGCTTCAGCTAATTTTTCTTTTTCTGGGTAATAACGTACCAAAGCCGGCATGATCGAGTTTGTAAAACCAGGAGCCTGACGATAAGCGGCACCACACGGTCCGGCGAATACCATCAATGAACGCCAGAAAATGCTGTTTAACATTTTACGATCTTCGGTAGATAATTTTTTGAATGATAACATACTATTACTCATGCGAAGAAATCCTCCTCTTCTGATTTGGTGACTGTTCCGCCGCCTTCCATAGCAGCTTCAAGGTCGTGCACCTTCTTTTCGTTCATACCGATCGTTATAGCGATAACGACAGCGAAAATAGCGATAACCATTGCCGGGAGATTGAGATACTTAGAAAGTAAGAAACCAATGAATAACCAGCCGACATTGTCACGTGTAATAAGCATCTTCATAAGAACGGCCATACCTACAGCGCCTAACATACCGGATGCAACTGTTAAACCGTTTGTAACTGGTTGCGGTAAGCTGTTCATAGCGGCAGTAACGGCTTCTGAACCCAAATAGATACATAAGAAGATGATAATAGTTCTTACGAAATATAATGTGAACCAGCTGATCAGGATAATCTGAGTCAACCCTTTAGAGTTACCGGTTTCACAAACCTTCTTATAACGAGGCGCGAAGATGTTGTTGAGCATCATGAATACGATACCTAAGCTGTTGAACGCAAGACCTACAGGAACAGCTAAAGTGATAGCTTCTTCCATTGTAAGACCTGCTGTGATAGCGAAGGTGACCGACATGACGGTTGCAGATACAGGCTCAGCACTGGTGGCACCACCGATATTGACTGCACCCATGTAGATGGCTTCAAGTGCAGCACCGATGATGATACCGGTTGACATGTCACCCAAGAGAAGACCGGTTATCCATCCAACGACGATTGGTCTTTCAATCATACATTGGCCGATCAACCAGTTACCGGCGTAACAGATAAAGTACGCCAGAGACGCCAGTAAAGCGACTGTTAAGTTTGACATATTTTATTCCCCTTTCTTTTATACGTTCAAACTACTTAATATTTTCCCAACGGTGCTTCTTGAAGACGTTGGAACAACCTGAGATACAAAGCTGTCACCCATTAAAGAGACAAGCTCTTTTGCGGCTTCGAGTTCTTCTTTTACTAAAGAAACTCTACCGCCTGGAAAATTGATCTTTTCACCATCATCTGGTTTAGAATCAAATTTACCGGCATTGGCCAAGTTGACTTCCTGAATGTTTTCGCGGCAATTCTTTACGAGCTCAAGTGCATCTCTTACATTCCTTGTAAGGCAGAAGATGCGCATTTCTGATCCTCTTGGATCATTAGCTACCTTCTTGGCGTCATCAACTGTTTTGACCAACAATTTGATGCCCGGAGGACAAGCCATCTTAAGCGTCATCTTGACGGTTTCGTTTGTAGCAGCTTGGTCATTGGCTACTAGGATACCCGGAGTATTCAACTCCTTAGACCAAACCAAGGCTACTTGTCCATGGATCAAACGATCATCAATTCTAATTTGTACAATCATATTCTTTTACTCCTTCCTTTTTTGTATTAGATGAATTAAACAAGGGTACTATCCTTGATTGCACCACTTTTCTCGTCCGGTAAGGGTTTCTTCGTCTTATCAAACCCGAAGAACTTCAAGATCTCTTGCAGTTCCAATTCCCAGAAACGCCATTCGTGAGCATAGCCTTCACGCTCATCAAATGTTGCCTTGAGACCGATCTTTTGCGCATATTCTTTAAAATGAAGATATCTTGGATAAACGCCATCATCTGTTCCACAACAGAAATAGAATTTCGGCGGATCGGCCATCTTTGCAACTTCTTCAACTTTTGCCCAAACATTCTCATATGAGTTTCGGTAAGCATCTATGCCTCCGGCCTCTCTTACGGTGATCATCTCTCTTGCGGCCATCGGGTTGTCCGGATCTTCTAATAACCAATCGATGTCACTTGGTACTCCGGACATGCAAGCGCAACCTGCAAATTTATCCGGATGATTGAACGCATACTTGCTGGATCCTCTGGCGCCCATTGACAGACCGCAGATGTAGTTGTCTTCGCGCTTATCGCTTGCCGGAAACCAACCATAAATAAGCGGCATCAGCTCCTCTGTCAGATAATCAAACACTCTAAACGGTGGTATCATGTTGTTCCAATTTGAGTAATTTGAGTTACCTCCGGATGGCATTACAACGATAAGGTCGTTCTCAGTAGCATACAATTCGATATTGGTCCTTCTGAGATAGTCGTTGTAACAACCTAAAGTTCCGTGCAACAACCACAATACCGGATATTTCTTGCCCGATCTGTAATACTCCTTCGGATCGTAGTGCTGTTTGATACTTGGGAGGATGATCGCTACATCCGTATTAGTATTCAGACACCAACTCCGCACATTCATTTGAATCAAAGTCATTCCACTTTCCTCCTTGTCAGACTTCTTCAACGACTATTTCTTTAGTCATCTTTACGACATCAGCAGGATCGACAAGTTCTCTGCTTCCGGCTTTGACCCTGCCTGCTGCTTCCCCAAATAGAATCGCCTTCTTCTTATCGTCACCTACATATAAGCGCGATAGAGTGTAAGCTAACATCGAATCACCGCATCCGACTGTCGATACGACTTTTATCTGTGGACCGGATACACGATATTTCTCATCTTTACTGGCAAAATATGAACCCGGTGCTCCGATCGACAAGAGAACGTTTTCAACTCCAGCATCGATCAATTTATCTATATATTCTCGATAGTTTTCTTTATTTACTTCCTCTTCAAAGATATATGCCAGTTCTTCAATGTTTGGTTTTATTAAGAAAGGCTTTATTTTTCCTAAATCATTAAATTTAAGATTTGGAACATCCATTATCAGTTTGGCACCAACCTTTTTGACAAGTTCTCCGATTCGATAAACCAAATCTGTTCCGACGCCTTTGGTATAGCTTCCGGAAATAACTACATAGTCATCTTTTTTGAGATCATCAAGTAATCCGAGAAGTTCTTCCTGATGTTTAGCACTGACTGTCGGTCCTTCGGCATTGATCGCACTTTCAACAGAATTCCTGATCTTAACGTTTATACGATTCTCTTCTTCTATTTCTACTTTTCTAAGTTCGACGTTTTCGATGGATGATAACTCTTTCTCAATGAAATTGCCAATCGATCCACCGAGAAAAGTAAGAATCTTGGAAGGTACTCTCACTCCTGCTAAAGTAGCTGAGATATTTATTCCCTTGCCACCTACTCTGATATATGATTTATCAGAGCGCATGATCGATCCTTCTGCAAATGACATTGGCAGATGTACGAAATAATCCATCGAAGGGTTGAATGTAATCGTGTAGATCATTGGCATTTTCTCCTTTCGGTAACTTCATGATAGATAGTTATGTAATGGCTTACAATAGTTTGGATGTTAAAAATATAACTAGACATTTTATATGGTTAATTAGTAAAACTGATTGTCTAATTGAACATTTAGAATGTCCATTTTGAACTATTCAATCATTAAAATGATCGTTTATGTTAACATAAAATTGAAAGTGAATTAAGTTTATGAAAAATGATAGAATGTCGCTCATTTATGAACATTTGCAAGAAAATTCACAAGTATTAGTAAAAGATCTTGCCGATGAATTCAACATATCAGAAGCCACCATAAGAAGAGACTTACAAGAGATGGAGGATATGAAGCTCTGTAAACGTTTTTATGGTGGCGCTTTTTTAAATATCGATAACACGGTCGAGCCGAGCATGGATGCCAGACATCTTGTCAATATGGAAAAGAAAGTCAAGATCGCCAAATATGCCGCGTCCCTCATAAAAAATAACGACATCGTCTATCTTGATGCCGGTACGACGACCGAAAAGATCGTCGATTTCATCTTTGCCAAAAATATCATCGTCTATACACAAGCTCTTTCGATCATGCAAAAACTATATGAAAGGCAGATAAAGTGTTATACCTTTGGTGGATATATCCGTTTTTCGACCAATATCATCGTCGATAACGACACGATAAGCCGAATGGCCAATACTCGTTTTAACATCAGTTTTTTGGGAACAAACGGTATCAACACCCTCTTTGGTTTCTCAACGACAAATGAAACGGAAGCCCGTTTAAAAAAGG